>JBFGUQ010000008.1:0-16799 GCA_041565515.1 Rhodocyclaceae bacterium
ACTTGCCTTCGTTGGCGATATACAGCGGGTCGAGCCCGAGCAGTTCGCAGGCGGCGCTCACCTGCGGCCTGACCGGAATCGCGCCCTCCTCGAGCAGCACACCGACACCCGATTGGCGGGCGATCTCGTTCAGGGTGCTGGCCAGCCCGCCGCGTGTCGGGTCGCGCAGCGTATGGACGGCGCCCTCGGGCAGCGCGGCGAGCAACCCCGCCACCAGCGCGTGCAAGGCCGCGGAGTCGGATTCGATGGTGGTCTCGAACTCGAGCGACTCGCGCCGCGACAGCACCGCGACGCCGTGGTCGCCGATCGTGCCCGACACCAGCACCGCGTCGCCCGGCCGCGCCAGCGCGCCACCGATTCGGCGCGCCAGCGGCAAGGCACCGAGGCCGGTGGTCGAGATGAAGACTCCGTCGCCCTTGCCGCGCTCGACCACCTTGGTGTCGCCGGTGACGACCGGCACGCCGGCCGCGCGCGAGGCAGCGGCCATGGACGCGACGATGCGCTTGAGCTGTGCCAGGGGAAAGCCTTCTTCGAGGATGAAGCTCGCGCTCAGGTACAGCGGCATTGCGCCCAGCATCGCCACGTCGTTGACCGTGCCGTGTATCGCCAGGGAGCCGATGTCGCCGCCCGGGAAGAACAGCGGCGAGATCACATGCGCATCGGTGGACATGACCAGGCGGTGCCCGGCCGGGATGTCGAGCAGCGCGCCATCGTCGCCCTGGCGCAGGTGATCGTTGTCCAAGGCACGCGCGAACAACTCGTCGACCAGCTGCGCCGAGGCGCGCCCACCGGCGCCGTGGTTCATGTCGACGCGGCCGTGCCTGAGGTCGAGCGGCCGGACGTAGTCCTTCCTGATGCTCACCGCGGCGTCTCCGCCACCACCGGGATGTCGCGGAACCGCCCATAGGAGTAGTGCGCCGCGCAGGCGCCCTCGGACGACACCATGCACGAGCCCATCGGCGTATCGGGCGTGCATACCGAGCCGAACAGCTTGCACTCGGTCGGCGTCTTCACGCCCCGCAGGATCGCCCCGCACTCGCATTGCCTGTGGTCGGGCACGGGCGTGAAGGTGAGCGCGAAGCGACGTTCGGCGTCGAACTCGGCGAAGGCTGGGCGGATCTTCAGCGCGCTGCCGGGGACTTCGCCAAGGCCGCGCCACTCGAAGCGCGCCCGCTTCTCGAAGACCTCCGCGATCACCTCCTGCGCGGCGCGGTTGCCGGTGCGCGTGACGGCGCGGGTGAATTCGTTCTCGACCTCGGCGCGGCCGTCGTTGACCTGTCGCACCAGCATCAGGATGGCCTGCATCACGTCGAGCGGCTCGAAGCCGGCGATCACCACCGGCTTGCGGTATTCGCGGGCGAAACCCTCGTACGGCCCGTAACCGATCACGATGCTGACATGCGCCGGGCCGACGAAGCCGTCGATGGGCACGCTGCGGTAGTCCCCGACTTCGGGCGAGTCGAGGATATGGGTGATCGCGGCAGGCGTCAGCACGTGGTTGCACAGGACGCTGAAGTTGCGCAGCCCCTCGCTGGCCGCCTGGCGAACGACTAGTGCGGTCGGCGGCGTCGTGGTCTCGAAGCCGATGGCGAGGAAGACTACCTCGCGGCCGGGGTGTGCGCGCGCGAGCCCGAGCGCATCGGCCGCCGAATACACCATGCGGACGTCCGCGCCGCGTGCCTTCGCACGCAGCAGCGACAGGTCGTCGGAGGCCGGTACTCGCATGACGTCGCCGTAGGTGCACAGCATCACGCCGCGCTCGAGGGCGAGCCGGATCGCCAGGTCCACCCGTCCGATCGGCAGCACGCAAACCGGGCAGCCCGGGCCGTGGATCATGCGCACATTGGGCGGCAACAGGTCGGTGACGCCGTAGCGTGCGATTGCGTGCGTGTGGCCGCCGCAGAACTCCATGAAGCGGTACTGGCGCTCCGGATCGACCGCATCCGCCAGTCGTGCGGCGATCTTCGCCGCCAGCGCGCCGTCGCGGAATTCGTCGACGTATCTCATGAGCCGGCCGCCTGCGACGCGGCAAGCTCGGCGAACAGCGCCAGCGTGCGCTCGGCCTCGTCCGCATCGAGCATGCCGATGGCGTGGCCGACGTGGACGATGACGTAGTCGCCGACGCTGGCCTCAGGGGTCAGCTCGATCGAGATGCGCTTGCGCACGCCGCCGAGTTCGACGACGGCGACGTAGTCTTGCTCCAGGGCGATGACCAGGGCGGGCAAGGCGAGGCACATATCACTGCTCCAGTTCGAACGGGGGGGCCACGACGCGATCGGAATCGTTGGCCACGGTGCATGCGGCCACCCAGGCCTGGCCCAAGGCCAGGCCGCCATCGCCGCAGCTGATGGCCTGCGGCGCGTGGACGTGCAAGCCTGCGCGCCGCAACGCCCCGGTGAGTCGCACGCGCAGCACGCGGTTCATGAAGCAGCCGCCGCCGAGCACGACGTGATCCGTGCCGTGCCGGCGCGCGGCCGCAAGCGCTTCGTGGGCCAGGCCGTTGGCGAGCGCGAGGTGGAACGCGGCCGCTCCGCGTCCTGCGCCATCGGCGTCTTCGGGGTCGATGTCGAGCAGGCCGGCCACGATCGGGCGCAGGTCGAGGCTGGACCAGGGCATGTCGAAATCCGGCTGTTCGCGCAGCCAGTCGCGGGCACGCCCCTCGAGCGCAATCGCCGCTTCGGCCTCGACAGCCTGGCGCACGCTCAGGCCGAGTGCGGCTGCCGCGGCATCGAACCAGCGCCCGGCGCTGGTCGTTTGCGGGCAGTTCAGACCGCGGTCGAGCATGGCGGCGACGACCCGCGCCGCCTGAGCGCCGACCGCCGGCGCGAAGCGCGCTTCGATCTCGGCGCTGCGCCCCAGATCGTGCAGCAGCGCCGCGGCGAGCCGCCACGGCTCGCGCGCCGCGACGTCGCCGCCGGGCAGCGTCAGCGGCTGAAGGTGAGCCAGGCGGCGCCAGCGCTGCGCTCCCCGGCCGCCCTCGACCAGCAGCAGCTCGCCGCCCCAGGCAAGGCCGTCCTCGCCGAGGCCGAGGCCGTCCAGGGCGAGGCCGACGACCGGTTCGGCGAGGCCTTGCTCGGCCTGCACGGCGGCGATGTGGGCATGGTGGTGCTGCACGGCGATGGCGGGCACGCCGAGCCTGCCGGCGAGCGCCAGGGCCAGCCGGGTGCTGTGGAAATCGGGGTGGAGGTCGTGTGCCACCGCCTCGACCGCTTCGCCTGCCTGGCTGCAGAGGGCTTCGACCGATCGCTCGAGGGCGATGCATGCCGCGGTGTCGCCGAGGTCGCCATGCAGCGGCGACCACAGCACGCGCCGACCATCGACCAGACAGGCGCGATTCTTCAGGAACGCGCCACAAGCCAGCACGCGCGCCGGCGCCGGCAGCGGGAGCGAGCCCGGGCCGGGGGTGGGCTCAGGCGCTGCCGGCGTGCGCATGATGTCGATGCGCGTGATCGGTCGCGCCACCTGGTGCGCCGAGCAGCCAGTCGATCCATTCGTCCATGCCCGCCCCCGTCCTCGCCGACACCAGCAGCACGTCGATGTCGGGATTCACCCGTCGGGCGTATTCGATGCACTTCGGAACGTCGAAGTCCAGGTAGGGTAGGAGGTCGATCTTGTTCAGCACCATCAGTTTCGCCGCGGCGAACATGTCGGGGTACTTGACCGGCTTGTCTTCGCCCTCGGTCACGGACAGGATCGCCAGCTTGGCGGCCTCCCCCAGGTCCCACAGGGCCGGGCACACCAGGTTGCCGACGTTCTCGATGAAGAGGAGCCCCTTCGGGTGCGCGTACTCGTGTCCGTGATGCCCTCGGTCATGCTCATGCGGCCCATGGGGATGCAGGTCGAGGCGGCCGAAGGCGTCGGCGATCATCTGTGCGTCGAGGTGGCAGCCCCTGCCGGTATTGACCTGGATCGCGCCGACGCCGGTGCTGCGGATGCGATCGGCATCGAGGCTGGTCTGCTGGTCGCCCTCGATCACCGCCAGTGCCAGATGCGGCTCGCGCCTTTTCAGCGCGTCGATGGTTGCGCACAGCAGGGTGGTCTTCCCCGAACCGGGACTGGAGACCAGGTTGTAGGCGGTCACGCCGTGCGCGGCGAAGTGCGCGCGGTTGCGTGCGGCGATGCGCGAGTTCTCGCCCAGGACGTCGGCTTCGAGCTTGATCACCCGTGCCTCGCTCATGCCGGGCACCGACACGCGGGACGCGCCCGTGCCATAGTGCAGGTCGCCGGCTGGCGCCTCGACCGGCGCGCCGGCCCGACCACGCCCGGCACCGTCGCGCTCGTCTGCTTGGCCGCATCCACATACCACACACATGACATGCTCCTTTCAAGAGGCTCGCAGCCGGCTCGCGCGGCCGCAACGCGGGCTGCTCATTCGACCAGCAGATCGACCACGCGCAAGCCGGCGCCGTCGCTCGCTCGCCATCGGTAACCGCCGCAACGCGGGCACGGCTCGTCACGCGCCGAGACCTCGATGTCGCTCCCGCAGTCGAGACAGCGGGCCGGCGACAAGGGTTCATCGACCATCAGCTCTGCGCCTGCCAGCACGGTGTCCGGTGCGATCGACTGCAGCGCAAAGCGCAGGGCGCCGACTTCGACGCCGGCCAGGGCCGGAACCGAAAGATGAAGGCTGCGCACCCGGGTGAAGGCGTCCTTGCGCGCGGCCGACTCGACGATCTGCAGGATGCTGCCGGCAAGGCTTATCTCATGCATCTTCACGCACCACCGACCCTGCTGCGCGGCGCATACGCAGCCACTCCAGCGCCAGTTCCATGGCGTACTGGAGATGGCGCTCGGCCGTCGGGCTGAGCGCGTCGCCGAGCGCGAAGCTGCGACCCTCGATGGCCAGTTGCCAGGCCGGCGGCGCACGGCCCGTCATCTGCGTGGCGACCCGGAGCACCGCCCCGGGACGAAGCGCGTGGCTCGCCGGCGGGATGTTCGCGTCGGCGAATATCGGTCCCACCGCGGCCCCGACCGTCGCGCCCGGCAGGGCCGCATCGACGAAGAGGACGGCACGTCGATCCTGCAGGTCCAGGGCGTGTTCGACCTGAAGCTGGAAGTCGGTCAGCAGCTCGACCTCGCCGCCGCACGCCACGCCCGCCTCGCGCAGCCGGTCGAGCAGCGCCGGGCCGAGCGCGTCGTCGCCCCGGCTCGGGTTGCCCACCGCCAGCACCAGCCATGGCGCGCGCCTCATGGCGGCGCCCGCTCGAAACTGCCGTCGCCATGACGCAGCCCGCTGCCGCGCGGTTCGCCATCGGCACCGACCAGCGACACCTCGAGCGGCATGCTGCCCAGCGCATGGGTGGCACAGCTCAGGCAGGGGTCGTAGGCGCGGATGGCGACCTCGATGTTGTTGAGCAGGCCCTCGGTGACTTCCCGACCGTCGAAGACCTGGCGCGCGACGGCGCGCACCGACTCGTTCATCGCCTGGTTGTTGTGGGTGGTGCTGACGATCAGGTTGCACTCGCTCACGAGATCGTCGTCGCCGATGGCGTAGTGGTGGATCAGCGTGCCGCGCGGCGCCTCGATCACCCCCACGCCTTCGCGCCTGCCGGCCTTCTGTGGCGGCAGCTGCGTGCTCAGTTCGCCACCGACGAGGGCTTCGTCGGCGAGCAGCTCGGCGATGACCTCCATCGCGTGCAGCATCTCGATCATGCGCGCCCAGTGGTAGGCCAGGGTCGCGTGCACCGGGCCGTGCGCGAGGAAGCGCTGGCGCTGGGCCTCGGCGCGCGGGCTGGGGATGAAGTCGCAGGTGTGCACCCGCGCCAGCGGGCCGACGCGATACCAGCCGGCCTCCGCGCCCAGCGCACGCAGGTAGGGAAACTTCAGGTAGGTCCAGGGCTTGGTCTGCTCCTCGATCAGATCCAGATAGCCCTGCACGCTGGCGCCGTCGAGCAAGGGCTGGCCGTCGGCGTCGCGCGCGCGCAGCACGCCGTCGTAGAACTCCATCGCGCCGTCGGGCCGCACGATCGAAAGCCAGTTCGAGCGCAGGCTGCCGAAGCTGTCGTACAACGCCGGGTCCTGGGCGTGCAGCGTCGCCGCAAGCTCGACCGCCTGCTCGCACCATGCCAGCATCTGCGGCACCTGCGCCGCGAGCTCGTCGCGCTCGGCGCGCGCGACGTGGCGGTTCACGCCGCCGGGCACCGAACCGGTGCCGTGGATGCGCTTGCCGGCGGTCACGCGAATCAGCTCCTGGCCGAACTTGCGCAGCAGCACGCCCTGGCGTGCGATGTCGGGGTGTGCGGCGGCCACGCCGATGATGTTGCGCCGGGTCGCCTCGCTGCCAAAGCCGAACAACAGGTCGGGCGAGGCCAGGTGGAAGAAGTGCAGCGCATGCGACTGCATGATCTGGCCGTAGTGCATGAGCCGGCGCACGACCTCGGCGGTGCGCGGGATGACCTGCACGCCGAGCGCGACGTCGAGCGCCTTGCTCGCGGCGAGGTGATGCGAGACGGGGCAGATGCCGCACAGCCGCTGCACCATCACGGGGACTTCCCAATAGGGCCGGCCGACGATGAAGGCCTCGAAGCCGCGGAACTCGACGATGTGCAGGCGGGCCTGCTGCACGCGGTTGTCTTCGTCGAGCAACAGCGTGACCTTGCCATGGCCCTCGACGCGCGACACCGGGTCGATGGCCACGCGGCGCAGGCCTTCGGGATGGGCGGCAGTCTCCATCAGTCGTACTCCATCAGGCCGTGGCCGAGGCGCGGTTCGCGGCCTTCGAGCAAGGCCGTGAGGAAGGCCCAGATCGCGTCGGCGCTGGGCGGGCAGCCGGGCAGGAAATGATCGATGTGCACCACCTCGTGGATGGGGTGCACCCGCGCCAGCGGCAGCGGCAGTTCGGGATCGTCGGGAACCGCGCTGCCGGTCGCCAGGCCTGGTCGCCCGCGGTACACGTCGATCAGGATCTCGCCAACGTCGAGCGCATTGCGTTGCGCGGGCAGCCCGCCGGTGATCGCACAGGCGCCCACCGCCACCAGCACCTTGCAGCGGGCGCGGAACTCGCGCAGCACGTGTACGTTCTCGGCGTTGCACAGGCCCCCCTCGACGAGGCCGATGTCGCACGGCCCGCAATGCTTCAGGTCGGTCAGCGGCGAACGGTCGAATTCGACAAGTTCGAACAGGCTGAACAGGCGCTCGTCGAGGTCGAGCAGCGACATGTGGCAACCGAAACAGCCGGCCAGCGAGACCGTCGCCACGCGCGGGCGGCGCGCGGCGGCCGCGCCGCCCGGCGTCCGAACCGACTTGGCGACGATCTTCGGCTTGCCGCGCCCTGCCCTGCCCTGCGCTGCCTCGCGCCGCGGCGACTCAGTCGCGCTCATCGTCGACCTCCAAGGATGCATGCCCCTCGGCGGAAACGGGGGCGCGATCGAAGCGCCGCTCGCCGATCGGGACGACGAAGCCGCGGCGCTTGGGCAGGATCGCGCCCACCGGGCAGACCTGCGCAGCGAAATCGTCCGCGGCGAAGGTGCTGCCGCCGAGTTCGCCGCTCGCGGCGTTGACCAGCAGGTGCGTACCGATGCCGTGGCCGCCGATCGCGAACACGTCCTTGTGGTCGACCTCGTGGCTGGCGCGCACGCACAGCTTGCACAGGATGCAGCGATTGAGGTCGAGCCACATGTCGGGGTGGCTGGCATCGACCGGTCGGTGCGGGTAGAACTCCTCGAAATGCGGCCCGGTCATGCCCATTTCGTAGGCCGTGGCCTGCAGCAGGCAGTCGCCGCTCTTCTCGCAGCTGGGGCAGAAATGATTGCCTTCGACGAAGAGCATCTGCAACAGGAGCCGGCGCTTGCCGTCGAGTTCGGGCGTGCGGTTCTCGACCGCCAGGCCTGCCGCTGCGCGGGTGGTGCAGGCGGCGGACAGGCGCCCGTCGACCTTGACCGTGCACAGCCTGCAGGCGCCGCTCTGGCCGAGCGTCGGGTGCCAGCACAGATGCGGCACGTAGTGGCCGGCGCGCCTCGCGGCGGCCATCAGCGTGTCGCCCTCGTCGAAGGGCACGGCGGTGCCGTCGAGCAGGAACTCATTGGTCATCCCTTGCGCTCCAGATGGGCGCCCGCATCGTCGCGCCCGGTGACGCGCCGGGCCGGGGCGAGTTCGGCGTCGAGGTCGAAACCCGGCGTGAAGGTGGGCGACAGCAGGCGGCGCTCGTAAGCCGGCCGAAAGCGTGCCAGGGTGTCGCGCAGCGGGTTGGTGGCCGAGGCCCCGAGCCCGCAGTGGGTCGTGCCGTGCAGCAGCGCTTCGAGTTCGCGCAGTTCGGCCTCGTCGAACAGCGAGCCGTAGCCGTCGGCGAGCTTGTCCATCCGCCGCACCACCAGCTCGGTGCCGACGCGGCATGGCGTGCAGAAGCCGCAGCTCTCGTGGGCGAAGAAGTGCGCGAAGCTGCGCGCGGTCTCGAACATGTCGCGCGTGGTATCGAAGACCATGAATGCGCCGGCGGTCGGCACGTCCTCGAAGCCGATGCGCCGGCCGAACTCGTGCGCCGCCAGGCACACGCCCGATGGCCCGCCGATCTGCACCGCCTGTGCGCTGCGGCTCGCGGTGATGGCGCCGCAGTCGTGCAGGATCTGCTCGATCTTGACGCCGAACGGGTACTCGTAGACGCCCGGGCGCTCGCAGTCGCCGCTGACCGAATGCAGCTTCGTGCCGCTGCTCTGCGCCGTGCCGATGCCGGCCCACCACTCGCCGCCCTGCCGGGCAATCTGTGCCGCGGCGCAAAAGGTCTCGACGTTGTTAACGATGGTCGGCTGGCCCAGGTAGCCCTGCTCGACCGGAAAAGGGGGGCGGATGCGCGGCGTTCCGCGCTTGCCCTCGAGCGACTCGATCAGCGAACTCTCCTCGCCGCACACATAGGCGCCGGCGCCGAGGTGAATCGCGATATCGAAGTCGAAGCCCTCGACGCCGAGGATGCGCGTCCCGAGCAGGCCTTCGCTGCGGCGGCGTGCCAGCGCGGCCTGCAGCGATTCGAGCAGATGGCGGTACTCGCCGCGCAGGTAGATGAAACCCTGGCGCGCGCCGAGCACCCGGGCGGCGACGGTCATGCCCTCGAACACCGCATCGGCCTGGCGAGTGAGCAACACCCGGTCCTTGAACGTCCCCGGTTCCCCCTCGTCGGCATTGCACACAACCACCCGCGAGCCCCCCGCCGGCACCGGCGCCTGCAGGCACAGCCGCCACTTGGTGGCGGTGGCAAAGCCGGCGCCGCCGCGACCGCGCAGGCGCGAACCCGCCAACTCCTCCAGCGTCGCGGCCGCACCGCGTGCCAGCGTCGCCCGCAATGCTTCGCCCCGCATCGGCGCGGCCTCGAGCAGCACGTCGGCGCGCCGCACCTGGTCGTCGACCCGCTGCCACTCCGCCGGCCAGTCGGCGACCGGCACACGGGCCCGGACCAGATCGGCCAGCTCGACGACGCGCTGGTCGTCCATGCGGGTGAGCACCTGATGCTGGTTGACCAGCAGCGCCGGCCCCTGGTCACCCAGGCCGATGCAGGAGGTGAAATCCACGCTCGCAAGCGTGTCCGCGCGGGACACGCCCCGCTCCACCCCGAGCAGCCGGCACAACTCGCGCGCGAGCATGCGGCTGCCGAGCATGCGGTCGGTGACGTTGTCGCTCCACAGGAAGTGGTAGCGACCCACGGGATGCAGATGGAAGAAGCGGTAGAAGCTGGCCACGCCCTCGACGATGGCCGGCGTCAGACCCACACCGTCGGCGATGCGCGCGACGATCTCGCGCGACAGCCAGCCCGTTTCCGCCTGCACCTCCCGGAGGATCTGGACCAAGGCTTCGCGGCGCGCGCCATGACGGCGCAGGGCCGCTTCAACAGCGGCCGGGCCGGGCTCGGGAGGTAGGCTGGTGGTGGGCATCTACAAACACTAGTCTACTCCCACAGGACCTGCCCGCGCCGACTGTTGCACTGGCCTGGCCCCGCATCGAGCCCCGTCCGCCACCGTTGGGACGACGGTAAGGGCGGCGAACGCGCCGCTCGCTTACCGGCGTGCCAGGTAGGCATCCGCCTGCACGAGCTCGGGCCGCTCGGCGTCGCGCGCGGCGGACATCGCAAGCAGCTTGAGGTAGTACTTCGCGGCCGCGCCGGCATTCCCCGAGGCCTCGGCCGCGCGGGCCGCGCCATGGATGCCGCGGAAGCGGTTGGGGTCGCGCACCAGCGAGCGCTCGAACTCCAGCAGCGCCTGCGCAGGCTGGCCGAGGGCGAGGTGCATTTCTCCGAGCAGTTCGCGCGAGGGCACGACATTGCCCGGCGTGACCGGGTGCTTGTCGCTGGCCTCCTCTGCCTCGGCCGCGGCGCGCATCAGTTGCACGGCAAGCTCGTTGCGCTTCTCGGCGAGCGCAATCCAGGCGTTCACCGTCTGGATCTGGAAATCCGTCTGCCCGGCCCAGTAGGCGTTCTTCGTTGCTGTCAGCGTTGCCTTCAGGGCCTCCAGGCGCTCGACGTCCCGCCGTGCAGCGTCGAGCTCGCCGATACGCGCCGCGCCCAGCCCACGGGCGAACACCAGGATGGCCTCGGACTGCGGAAACTTGTGCCACGCGAGTTCGGCCGGCGTGAGCTTGAGTCCGGCGGCCTGCCTCCAGTCACCCCGTTCGAGCGCGAAGCGCGCCGGGATGGCCGCGAACGCATAGGCGGCAGGGAAGTTCTCCACATTCACCTTGCGGATGGCGCCGGCCTCGTCGACCAGCGCCTTCGCCGCCTTGTCCTGCGCCTGCTGCAGATGGCCGAACACCATGTAGTCCATCGCGTGCAAGGCATCATAGGCGCCGATGCCGAGCGTCCCCTCGTCGAGTTCGGCCTTGGCCGCGAGGTAGGAGGCGCGATTGCCCTCGACCATCTCCGGCCACAGGCCGACGCGCGAAAAGATGTGGGAGGGCATGTGCAGCGCGTGCGGCACCGACGGCGCGATCGTGCCGTAGGCGCGCGCGGCGGGCAGCCCCCTGCCGGCGAGTTCGGCATAGTCGTAGGTGTGGATCAGGTAATGCGCGACGCCAGGATGCCTCGGGTGCTTCTTGAAAAGGGGTTCCAGGACGGCTGCGGCCGCGAGCTGCTTGGTGGCGGCCTTGTCGGACGGGAGTGCGGTGACGTTGAGGGCCAGCGCGTAGAGAATCCGCGCTTCCTCGTCCTTCGGATACTTCCTCGTCAGGCGTTCCATTGCCTGTTCGAAGGCGAGCGCGCGCGGGCGGAATTCCGTCGTCTCCCAATCCTTGAACAAGGCGGAGAGCGCCGTGATGTAGTCGCGTTCCCGTTGGCTGCGGGCCCCGACGCGCAAGGCTTCTGCCGCCGCCGGCGCACCAGCCTTTGCTGCCGCCGGATTCGACGCCCAGGTGAAAGGGTTGCCCATCGACATGATGGCCATGCCCCAGTGCGCCATCCCGCACGCCGGATCGTGCTCCAGCACCCTGGCAAACGACTTCTTCGCCGGGCCGAACCAGAACGAATGGAACAGCGCCATCGCCCGGTTGAACTCCGTTTGCGCCCGGGTGTTGCACGAGACGGGGAAGTTCACTTCGCCCAGGCGCTCGGGCGCCATCCCCGGCAACGGCTGATCGTCGCCGATCGCTGCCGCCGAACCCGCGACGGTGGCCAGCACCGCCAGTGCCATTGCAATCCGTTTCGTCGTCTTCATGATCGCCTCCACTCGCTGCAGCGGTGGAACGATGTTGCCCGCGGCCAGCGCGGGATGGATGCACGCCGACGCTCGCGCGTGGCGGCTCGACCGGCAACGGGACCTGCCTAGAGGCCATGCCTTCCAGGCAATTGGGTGGGCCGCAGCCTCGTGTGCAATCCCCTCGCTGGCGTGGAACAGTGGCAACAATCATCTCCACCCACGGGGTTGGCGGGCGCGGCGCCCGCGGGCCGCAAGATCACGCCCGAGCGCCGCACCGGCAGGACCTCCAATTCAACCTAGACAATGTGGGCAGACTTGCAAGCGGGATCTGCGCGCAGCGCGTCGGCGCAGGCCGGGTGGTTAATACGGCCACGGCCTCGGCCGCGTGCGGACGGCTCCCGGCTGCGACTAGACTGGAAGGGTGAAGCCGGAGGGACTCGATGGCGGGCGAGCAACAGATCATGCATGAGGCGCTGGATGAAGAAGTCGTGTTCCACGTGCATGGGGTCACCAAGGTCTACCGCATGGGTGAGGTGAAGGTCCATGCCCTGCGCGGCGTGGACCTCGACCTTTACCGGGGTGAATTCACCGTCCTGCTGGGCGCGTCGGGCAGTGGCAAGTCCACGCTGCTGAACATCCTCGGCGGGCTGGATACGCCGACCGAGGGCCATGTGCTCTATGGCGATCGCGACCTGACGCGCGCCACCGAGGCCGAGCTCACGCGCTACCGGCGCCACCACGTCGGCTTCGTCTTCCAGTTCTACAACCTGATCCCCAGCCTGACGGCGCGCGAGAACGTCGCGCTCGTCACCGAGATCGCGCGCGCGCCGATGCAGCCGGAAGCGGCGCTGCGGCTCGTCGGCCTCGGGGATCGGTTCGACCACTTTCCTGCCCAGCTCTCCGGCGGGGAGCAGCAGCGGGTGGCGATCGCGCGTGCGATCGCAAAGCAACCCGATGTGCTCCTGTGCGACGAACCCACCGGCGCCCTCGATTCCAAGACCGGCATCGTGGTCCTCGAGGCCCTCGAGCGTGCCAACCGCGAGCTGGGCACCACCACGACGGTGATCACCCACAATGCGGGCATCGCGCAGATGGCCGATCGCGTGATCCATCTCGCCGACGGCCTGATCAGCGAGGTGCGCGTGAATGCGACCCGCCTGTCGCCGCGAGAGCTGACATGGTAAGGCCGCGATGACGGCCCTCGACCGCAAGCTCTGGCGCGAACTCTGGGCCATGCGCGGGCAGGCACTGGCCATCGCCCTGGTGATCGTCAGCGGGGTCGGCATCTTCATCATGTCGCTGAGCACGCTCGACTCGCTGCACGAGACCCGCGAGAGCTACTATCGCGACCACCGCTTCGCCGATGTGTTCGCGTCGCTCAAGCGCGCGCCGATGGCAGCGATCCAGCGCATCGAGGCGATTGCGGGCGTGGACAAGGTCGAGACGCGCGTCGTGGCATACGTCAATCTCGACGTCGCCGGCTTCGACGGCCCGGTCAGCGGCCACATCCTGTCCCTGCCCAAGCGCAGCCGAGGTGTGCTGAACCAGATCTACCTGCGCAGCGGCCGCCTGTTCGAACCCGGCCGCGACAACGAGGTCGTGGTGAGCGAGGAGTTCGCCAAGGCTCACGGCCTCACGGCGGGCAGCAGCCTGCACGCCACGATCAACGGCCGGCGCCGGGCGCTCGAGGTCGTCGGCCTGGCGCTGTCGCCCGAGTACATCTACCAGATCGCCCCCGGTGCGATGTTCCCCGACTACGCGCGCTACGGCGTGCTGTGGATGGCGCGCAAGCCGCTGGCCAGCGCCTACGACATGGACGGCGCCTTCAACAATGTCAGCCTCGGCCTGGCCAGAGGCGCGGACGAGCAGGCGGTGATCGACCGCCTCGACGAAATCCTCGCGCCCTATGGCGGCATCGGCGCGATCGCGCGCAAGGACCAGCTGTCCAATCGCTTCCTGTCCGAAGAACTCAAGCAGCAGCGCACCATCGCGACCGTGTTTCCGGTGATCTTCTTCGGCGTCGCCGCCTTCCTGCTCAACGTCGTCGTCAGCCGCCTGATCAGCCTGCAGCGCGAGCAGATCGCCGCGCTCAAGGCCTTCGGCTACAGCACCCTGGCAGTCGGCCTGCACTACACCAAGCTGGTGCTGATGATCGTCGCCATCGGTGTCGTCGCCGGCATCGGCGCCGGCATCTGGATGGGCAAGGGCATGAGCAACATCTACATGGTGTTCTACAGCCTGCCCTTCATGAGCTTCGTGCTCAGGCCGCAGGTGATCGTCGCCGCTGCCGCCATCAGCATGGGCGTCGCCGTGCTCGGTGCGGCGTACGCGGTGTTCGACGCCGCCCGCCTGCCGCCCGCGCAGGCGATGCGCCCGGAACCCCCCGCCCGCTATCATGCCGCCCTGGTCGAGCGCCTCGGCCTGCAACGCTGGGTTCCCCAGCCGACCCGCATGATCCTGCGCCACATCGAGCGCCGGCCCTTCAAGTCGCTGCTGACCACGCTCGGAATCAGCCTGGCCTGCGGCATCACGATGGTCAGCGGCTTTCAGGAGGGCGCCATCGACCAGATGGTCGAGGTGCAATACGGCATGAGCCAGCGTGAGGACCTGATGACCTTGTTCAACGAGCCCGCGTCCGCGCGCGCGCTGCAGTCGTTGCGCAGCCTCGAGGGCGTCGAGCATGCCGAAGGCTTTCGCGTGGTCACCGCCAGGCTGATGTTCGGGCACCGTTCGTATCGAACCTCGGTGCATGGCATCGAGCCGGACGGCAGCCTGATGCGGCTGCTCGACACCCGGCTGAGGACGATCGAGCTTCCGCCGCAGGGCGTCGTCCTCACCGACTACCTGGCCGAGCTGCTGCATGTCGAACCCGGCGACATGCTCGAGATCGAGGTGCTCGAGGGCAGCCGCCCGACGATCCGAGTGCCGGTCGCCGGGACTGCGAGCCAGTATCTGGGCCTGAACGCCTACATGCAGCGCAGTGCGCTCAACCGGCTGCTGAAGGAAGGCGATGCCGTCTCGGGCGCATACCTGAAGGTCGATCGGCTCTTCCAGGGCGATGTGCATGCCAGGCTGAAGGACATGCCGCGCGTCGCCGGGGTGGTCGAGCAGAAGTCGGCCATCCGCGCCTTCTACGACACGGTGGCGCAGAGCATCCTGTTCTTCACCTTCATCTCCACCTTGCTGGGCGCCAGCATCGCCTTCGGTGTGGTGTACAACAGCATGCGCATCGCACTGTCCGAGCGCAGCCGCGAACTGGCGAGCCTGCGCGTGCTGGGTTTCGAGCGGGTGGAGGTCGCCTACATCCTGCTCGGAGAGCTTGGCCTGCTGACGCTGATCGCCGTCCCCGTCGGCCTGCTGATCGGCTACGGCCTGTGTGCCTACCTGGCGTTCCAGTTCGATTCCGACCTGTACCGCATCCCGCTCGTGCTGGGGCTCAAGGTGTACGCCTTCTCGGCCCTGGTGGTGATCCTGTCGTCGGTGATCTCCGGCCTGCTCATGTGGCGCAAGCTGGCCGGCCTCGACATGGTTGCCGTCTTGAAGACAAAGGAGTGATCCGATGGTGATGCTGCTGCGCAAACATCCGGCCATCTCCTTCATCGCCGTGCTCGTGATCGCGCTGCTCGTGTGGGGCTTCTGGCCCCAGCCGGTGCAGGTGGAGACGGTCGCTGCGTGGCGCGCACCGATGAGCGTCAGCCTCGAGGGGGAAGGCCGCACCCGAGTCATCGATCGCTTCGTCATCGCCGCCCCGGTCGATGGCGTTGCCTGTCGCCAGCAGCTCAAGGTGGGCGACGCGGTCGAGCAGGGCCAGGAACTGCTGGGCATCACCCCGCTGCAATCCGAGGTGCTGGACCCGCGCAGCCGCGCCCGCGCCGAAGCCGGCGTCGCCGCCGCCACATCGGCCCTGCGTGCCGCCGAGGAACAGGCCCAGGCCGCCGCCGCGCAGGCAGCCCTGGCCGCAGCCGAACTCGAGCGGCTGCGGCCGCTGATGGAGCGTGCGCTGATCTCCCGCGACAGCTTCGACAAGGCGTCGGCCCAGGCGCGGACCAGCGCGGCTAGCCGGCGCTCGGCCGACTTCAGCGTCGACGTGGCCCGATTCGAGCTCGAGGCGGCGCGCACGCTGCTGCAGCGCTCGGACGGCGGCGCCACGGCAGCCGAGCGGCTGCCGATCCTCGCTCCGATCTCGGGCGAGGTGCTCAAGGTCACGCGCGAATGCGAAGGGCCGGTGCGTACCGGCGAGGTGCTGCTCGAAATCGGCGACACCTCGGCGCTGGAGATCGAGGTCGACGTGCTCTCGGCCGATGCCGTGAGGATCAAGCCCGGCATGAAGGTGCTGTTCGAACGCTGGGGCGGTGAGCAGCCGCTCGAGGGTGTGGTGCGCCGTATCGAGCCGGTCGGCTTCACCAAGACCTCGGCGCTGGGCGTCGAAGAGCAGCGCGTGCTGGTCATCTCCGACTTCGTCTCGCCGCGCGAGCAGTGGCAGCGACTCGGTGACGGCTATCGGGTCGAGGCACGCTTCGTCCTCTGGCAGCAGGACGATGTCCTGCAGGTGCCCGCCGGCGCCCTGTTCCGCGACGGCGAGGGCTGGGCGGTGTTCGTCGCCGAGGACGGGCGCGCCCGCCGCCGCGTCGTCGAGCTCGGCCAGCGCACCGGCCTGAGCGCCCAGATCCTCGCAGGCCTGGAGGCGGGTGATCAGATCATCGACCACCCCGACGACGAGGTCGGCGACGGCAGCTCGGTCGAGGTCCGCCTGTCGCGTTGAGCGGGCGTGCCGACGGGGCCGACGATGCGTCGGCCGGCCCCATCGAGGCGCGGGGTGCGCCGCGGGTAGGCTGCCGACCGGCTGGGTCCGCGCGCAGCCCGGCCTTCCCTGCGGCGCGATGGCCGACGTGCGCATCCTCAACGACACGGCACAGCGGTTAGAGACCGCGATCATCGTCGTCACCCACGACGAGAAGATCATCCCGACATGCAGGCGGATCTACCGCATACGCGATGGCGTGACCCACGAAGAGGGCGGCGAGGGACGCGGGCTTGAACGGCCCGGCAGGCTGTGGAGTCGGCACGATGCCGGCTATTTGATTCCTGATAGATCGAGGCAAGATGGCAGTTGATGAGGACATATTTGACCTGGATCAATTATCCGCAGGATAAGCATGCGGGTCGGAGGATCGTCTCCTATCGTTGAAG
>JBFGUQ010000009.1:0-16623 GCA_041565515.1 Rhodocyclaceae bacterium
CGGTCGGCCGTCACCATCAGTCCGGCGGTGATCTCGACGTCGACCCTGCGCCCGGGATCCTCGGCCTGGAGGTCGTCGATGATCTGGTGAGCCAGTTCGGACAGGTCGAAGGTTTCCTTGCGCAGCGACTGGCGGGTGAGCATGGCCAGGTTGATCAGTGCATCGATGAGCTGCGCCATGCGCTCGCTCGCCCGCCGGATGCGCTCCAGATGGCTGCGTGAGGCCTCGTCGAGGCGGTCGTCGAGTTCCTCCTCGAGGATGCGGGCAAAGCCGTCGATTGCGCGCAAGGGCGCGCGCAGGTCGTGCGACACCGAGTAAGAAAAGGCCTCCAGCTCCTGGTTGGAGGCCTCCAGTTCGGCCGTGCGCAGGCGCACGCGCGCCTCGAGTTCCTGGTTCAGGTTCTTCAGCGTCAGTTCTGCCACCTTGCGCGCCGAGATGTCGTCCAGCGTGCCGGCGATGCCCACCTCGGGCCCGCTCGCCGTGTCCACCGGGCGTGCGGTGAGCGCGATCCACCGGATCTCTCCGCCCCGCGTCCGCAGCCGCAGCTCGCAGTCGCAATGGCCGATGCGCCCGGATGCGAGCTCGTCGAGTGTGTCGCGGGCGCGCTCGCGGTCGTCCGGGTGCAGGAAGTCGAGCAGCGGCTTGCCCAGGCTCTGGTCGATCTTGTGGCCGGACAGCTTGCGCCACACGCCATTGAGGAAGGTCAGCCGGCCCTGGGCGTCGATGCGGAAGATGACCTCGTTGAGCGACTCGAGCATTTCCAGGTAGTGCTGCCTGCTGTCGTCCAGCTCGCGGCCGGCGCCCACCGGCACGGCGGCGTCGGCGGGTCTTGCGGGCGCGGGAGGGGGGGCGGCGGCGGCCTCCTCGATCGCGGCCGGATGCGTGCTGGGGGCGTTGCGCCGGCGCCCGAGCATGAAGCCGCCGAGCACCCCTGCGCCCAGCAGCACGAGGCCCCACCAGGCCGGCAGCTCGGTGCCGTCGGCGGCCAGGGCGGGCGCCGGGAAGGCCGCGAGCGACGTGAGGATTCGCGCCACGGTCGAGGTCGTGCGCGGGATGCCGGAGGTGGGAGCTGCCTTGATCGTCACGTTCTCGATTGAACCCGGTAATCTCGGGCGGACGGCCCGGCCGGCCTTCAGCCCATACGACTTGAGTCGTACCCATACTACAGGCCGTTTTCGATGCACGGTAGCGCTGGCGACCCCCCGCGCCAGGCCCGGTGCGTGCTCGGCGGCGGCTCGATAGAATGGGGGCCTTTCCCACTTCGGTTGCGCCGTTCGGGCAACGTCCGCCATTCGCCATGTCACGCATCCCGCCCAGATCTCTCCCGCGCGCGCCGAACCCGAACGATGGAGCCACGCCTCGTGGCGGCGTCGTGCACTCGAATACCGGCCGCTGACAGGAGGACGCCAGCATGCATGCGAGCCTTGCGACGCCTTCACCCTGGGTGACGCGCTTCGCGCCCCTGATCGCTTCCGGTGGCGAGGTCCTCGACTACGCCTGCGGCGGCGGTCGCCATGCACGCTGGCTGGCCCAGCGCGGTTTTCGCGTCGAGGCGGTGGATCGCGACGGCGTGGCGCTCGAGTTGCTGCAGGGTGTGCCGCATCTTCGCACCCGCAAGGCCGATCTCGAGGACGGGCCGTGGCCATACGAGGGCAGGCGCTTCGACGGCCTGGTCGTCACCAACTACCTGTTTCGGCCCCGCCTCGCGGCGCTGTTCGATCTGCTCGCGCCTGGCGGTGTGCTGATCTACGAGACCTTCATGGCGGGCAACGAGCGCTTCGGCAAGCCGAGCAATCCGGACTTCCTGCTCGGGCCGGACGAACTGCTGCGGCGCCTGGCCGACGGCTGGAGCGTCGTCGCCTTCGAACAGGGCGAGCTGCGCGAGCCGCGGCCTGCCATGGTGCAGCGCGTGTGTGCGGTCAAGGGCAGCGGGCTCACCGCGCTGCTGCCCTGAAACGGCGCTTCAGGCCGAGGCGGCGGGCAACTGCGCGAGGATGCTGCGGGCGAGGCCTTCGATGCCCGCCGCCGACAGGTCGTCGGTGGCAAAGCGGGGTGCGTCGCCGAAGTGCATGTAGTTTCCGTTCTGCGAGCGCCGGTAGAGCGGGTCGTAGTGCAGGTCGATGAACTCGCCGAACAGGGTAGGCAGCTCGCGGGCCTCGGCGAGCTTCTTCCAGTGGGCAATGGTCTCGCGGCTCTGTAGCCTGGCCAGGCGGTCGATGTTGTGCAGCAGGGTCGGGATGTCGTCGCCCAGGTAGGCATAGTCGCGCACGAGGAAATCGAGCCGGGCCGCCCGCGTCGCGTCGATCGCGAGGCAGGGGGCGCGGCGCATCGCCAGAATCAGCGGCTCGGGCACGAAGACCTGGCCGATCTTGCGGCTCTCGGCTTCGACAAAGACCGGGCGCGCAGGGTCGAGCTCGCGCAGGCGCTCAAACAGGGTGGTCTCGAAGCTCTTCTGCGTCGGTTGCGGGCGGTCGGGCAGGTCGCCCAGCACCGATCCCTTGTGCGCGGCGAGATCCTCCAGGTCGAGCACCTGGGCGCCGAGGCGCGCGAGCGCCTCCAGAATCCGGGTCTTGGCGCTGCCGGTGGGGCCGCCGATCACGCGCAGGTTCAGCCCGGGCGCAAGGCGCTCGATCTCGGCGATGACCAGGTGGCGGAAGGACTTGTAGCCGCCTTCGAGCTGGCAGGCATCCCAGCCGACCATTCGCAGCCAGGTCGCGAACGAGCCGCTGCGCTGCCCGCCGCGCCAGCAGTAGACGAGCGGGCGCCAGTTCTTCGGCTTGTCCTTGAGGTAGGTGCGGAGATGGCGGGCGATGTTCTCGGCCACCAGCGCGCCGCCGAGGCGCCTGGCCTCGAACGCGGAGCGCTGCTTGTAGATGGTACCCACCACCACCCGCTGCGCGTCTTCGAGCACCGGCAGGTTTACCGCCCCCGGAATCCGGTCCTCGGCGAACTCCGCAGGCGTGCGCGCGTCGATGATCTCGTCAAACCCTGCCAGCTGTGCTACGGTCGCGACGCCTTTTTGCATCATTTTCGAGGCACGCCTGGACGGATCTTCCGCTGTGGAACGATCCTTTCGCCAGACGGCCCGCACTCCCCTATTCAATGAACGAAATCAGACTGACTCAATTCTCCCACGGCGGCGGATGCGGCTGCAAAATCGCCCCGGCGGTGCTGTCCGACATGCTCGCCGCGATGCCCGCGGGCATCGTGCCGCCCGAACTGATGGTGGGCACGGACACCGCGGACGACGCCGCCGTCTACCGGCTCAACGAGCGTCAGGCGGTGGTCGCGACCACCGACTTCTTCACCCCGATCGTGGACGACCCGCTGGATTTCGGCCGTATCGCCGCAACCAACGCCCTGTCCGACGTCTATGCAATGGGTGCGAGCCCGATCTTCGCCCTCGCCGTGGTCGGGATGCCGCTCGACAAGCTGCCGTCCGCGGTCATCGGCCGCATCCTGCAGGGCGGTGCCGAGGTCTGCCGGGCGGCAGGCATCCCGGTGGCGGGGGGGCACTCGATCGATGTGCTCGAACCGATCTACGGGCTGGTCGGAATCGGCATCGTCGATCCTGCACGGGTCAAGACCAATGCCGGTGCCCGCGACGGCGACGTGCTCATCCTGTCGAAGCCGCTCGGTATCGGCATCCTGTCGGCCGCTCTGAAGAAGGGTTTGCTGTCCGACCAGGGCTATGCCGAGATGCTGCGATGGACGACGACGCTGAACCGGGCCGGCACGCGACTGGCGGCCATCGACGGTGCGCACGCGGTGACCGACGTCACCGGATTCGGCCTGGCCGGCCACCTGCTGGAGATGTGCCGCGCCTCGAGGCTCGGCGCGACGCTCCGGTTCGATGACCTGCCGCTGATCGCCGAGGCCGCGGCGCTTGCGCGCGACGGCATCGCCACCGGCGCATCGACGCGGAACTGGGCGAGCTATGGCAACAGCGTCGGTCTGGCGGCGGATGCACCAGAGTGGCAGCGCAGGCTGATCACCGATCCGCAGACTTCCGGCGGCCTGCTGGTGTCCTGCGCACCGGATGCGGTCGACGCCGTGCAGGCTGCGATCTGCGCCGAACAGGGCGAGCCCGGCCGCGTGATCGGACAGATGCGCGCAGGGGAGTCGGTGGTCACGGTGCGCTGATGACCGGGGCCGGCGAGCGCGGCGGGTCCGCGGTGGCGGCGGACTCAGCCCTTGGCGCGCTTGATGCCGAGCATCGGCTTCAGCGCCTCCCAAACCGTATCGAGGATGCGCGGCTGGGCCTCGGCGGTGGGGTGGATGCCATCGGCCTGGAACAACTCCGGCCGATCGGCGAAACCATCCATCAGGAAGGGCACGAGCGCGACCTTGTGCGCACGCGCGACATCGGTGAAGGTCTGGGCGAAACGCCTGGTGTAGGCTGGGCCGTAGTTGGGTGGCATCTGCATGCCGACCAGCAGCACCTGAGCGCTGGCGGCGCGGGCATCGGCGATCATCGCGTTCAGGTTCTCGGCCAGCAGTTGCGGGCGAAGGCCGCGCAGGCCGTCATTGGCGCCCAGTTCGAGGATGACGATATCGGGCTTGTGGCGCTCGAGTGCGGCGGGAAGGCGCGAGCGTCCGCCCGCCGAAGTTTCGCCGGATACACTGGCGTTGATGACGCTGTGGCGGAACCCTTCGCGCTCGAGGCGCGTCTGCAACAGGGTGGGCCAGGCCTGCTCGGGCCTGTTGAGGCCATAGCCGGCAGACAGGCTGTCACCCCACACCAGGATCGTTGCCGCCTGGACGGCTCCGGCAAACAAGAGCATGAACAAGAAGGTAGCGATGGATCGCAGCGGCATTGAGTTCTCCATTCCGGTCATCGAGGTCGATGGCCTGTCCAAGCACGTGCCGGTCGCGGACGGCCAGGGGGTGCTGCACATTCTGCAGGATGTGTGTTTCTCGGTGGGTGCGGGCGAGTCGGTCGCGATCGTCGGCGCATCCGGCTCGGGTAAATCGACCCTGCTGGGATTGCTCGCCGGGCTGGATGTTCCCGGCGCCGGGACCGTGCGCCTGCAGGGTACCGACCTGTTCGCCCTGGACGAAGACGCCCGCGCGGCGCTGCGCGGCGAAAGCATCGGCTTCGTCTTCCAGTCCTTCCAGCTCCTTCCCGCGCTGACCGCGCTCGAGAACGTGATGCTGCCGCTCGAGCTGGCCGGTGCCCCCGACGCGGCGGCGGTTGCGAGGCAATGGCTCGAGCGCGTGGGCCTGGCCGAGCGCATGCGCCATTACCCCAAACATCTCTCGGGTGGCGAGCAGCAGCGCGTGGCGCTCGCCCGCGCCTTCGCTCCGAGCCCGAGGCTGCTGCTCGCCGACGAGCCCACCGGCAACCTCGACGCCGAAACCGGACGCGCGATCATCGAGCTGATCTTCAATCTCAACCGCGAGGCCGGCACCACGCTGATCCTCGTAACCCACGACGAATCGCTCGCCCGCCGCTGCAGCCGGGTGTTGCGAATGAAGGCCGGACAACTGGCAGAGGCGTCTCAAACCCCGGCCTGAACGCCGGGAGCCTGTGCAGCGCCATCAGCCGAGGAGGTCGAGAATGCCGTCGAGGCCGCTGTGGTCGAGGCAGCACTGCGCGACCTGGCGCAGCACCGGCTTGGCGTGGAAGGCGACGCC
Source organism: Rhodocyclaceae bacterium (assembly GCA_041565515.1). Classification (GTDB taxonomy): domain Bacteria; phylum Pseudomonadota; class Gammaproteobacteria; order Burkholderiales; family Rhodocyclaceae; genus Thauera. Next base: position 5,638 of record JBFGUQ010000009.1, read on the forward strand.
GAATCCGGCTGCGCGAAGCATCGGAATGTCGTTGGCGCCGTCGCCGGCGGCGATCACCTGGTCGGGCGAGAGGCCGAGTTCGTCACGGATGCGCACCAGATGTGCCGCCTTGGCGGCCGCGTCGACCACGTCGCCGACGATGCGCCCGGTAAGCCTGCCATCGACGACCTCGAGCAGGTTGCCATAGGCGTGATCGAAGCCGAGCCGCGCCTTCAGGCGCTCGGTGAAGTAGGTGAATCCCCCCGACACCAGCACGCTGTGGATGCCCGCATGTCGCAGCCCGCGCATCAGCCGTTCTGCGCCCGGGTTCAGCTGCAGCCGATGCTCATACACTTCGCCGAGTGCGCCCTCGGGCAGCCCCGCCAGCAGTGCCACCCGGCGGGTGAGCGACTCGCGAAAGTCGATCTCGCCTTGCATCGCCGCCTCGGTGATGGCCGCAACCTCCGCCTTGAGGCCCTGCATGTCGGCGATCTCGTCGATGCACTCGATGTTGATCAGCGTCGAATCCATGTCGGTGACGAAGAGGCCGAAATCGCGCAGCCGGCGCCCCTCGGCCAGCCAGACATGGTCCAGCCCGCCTTCGGCGCAGCAGGCGGCAAGCCCTGGGTGCGCCTGCGCGCCGACCAGCCGGAACGACTGCGGCGTGATCTGCTCGATAGCGCTTGCACCCGAGAGCTTGGCGACGTTCTTCAGGGCGACACTGTCGACATCCCGGGCAAGAACAACCAGGTTCATGCGGCCTGCCCCCGCCTTGGCAGGACGTCGCGCAGAACGGCAGCGGCGCTGCGGATCATCTCCTCGGTGGTTTCCCAGCCGACGCAGGCGTCGGTGACCGAGCAGCCATACTTGAGCTGGCTGAGGTCGGCCGGGATGGGCTGGTTGCCGGCCTCGATGTTGCTCTCGATCATCAGGCCCACCGCCGAACGGTTGCCGTCGCGGATCTGGTTGATGACGTCGCGCATCACCAGCGGCTGGTATTCCGGCTTCTTCCACGAATTGGCGTGGGAGCAGTCGACGACGATGTTCAGCGGCAGCTTGGCCTTTGTCAGCGCCTGTTCGGCGAGCGAGATCGACACCGTGTCGTAGTTCGGCCGCCCGGCGCCGCCGCGGAGCACGACATGGCCGTGGCGGTTGCCGCGCGTGCGCATGATGGCCGACTGGCCCTTGGCGTTGATGCCGAGGAAGCTGTGCGGGCTTGCGGCCGAGATGATTGCGTTGATCGCGACCTCGAGGTCGCCGTCGGTGGCGTTCTTGAAACCGACAGGGGTCGACAGGCCCGACGACATCTCGCGGTGGGTCTGCGACTCGGAGGTGCGCGCACCGATCGCCGTCCACGAGATCAGGTCGCCGTAATACTGCGGCGCGATCGGGTCGAGCGCTTCGGTGGCTGCCGGCAGGCCGATCTCATTGACGTCGAGCAGGAAGCGGCGGGCCTTTTCCATGCCGACGTCGATGCGGAAGGAGTCGTCCATGAAGGGGTCGTTGATGAAGCCCTTCCAGCCGGTGGAGGTGCGCGGCTTCTCGAAGTAGACCCGCATCACCAGCAGCATCGTGTCGGACACCTCGTCGGCCAGCGCCTTCAGCCTGCGCGCATAGTCGATTCCGGCTTCCGGGTCGTGGATCGAGCATGGCCCGAGGACGACGAAGATCCGCTTGTCCTTGCGATCGAGGATGTCGCCCAGCGCCTTGCGGCCTGCGACCACCGTGGCGGCGGCACGCTCGGTCAGCGGCACGCGCGCCTTGATCTCCTCGGGCGAAGGCATCGGATCGAAGGTGGCGATGTTGAGGTTTTCGGTCTGGGCGACGGGCATTGGTTGACTCCGGAAAGCGGCCTTGCTGCGGGCGGTCAGGTGTTGGCGGGAGCGAATTGTAACCCGAAGCGGCCGCATGCCCGCCCTGGGCGGTCTCGGCCATTCCGCTCGACGCCAGCGTCGACGCCGGTCTACAGCCAGCGCGCCTTCTTGAACTGGCGGTAGAGCAGGACGCTGGAGGTGGCGATCACCCCCAGCCCGAACAGGTAGCCGTATTCCCACTCGAGTTCCGGCATGTGCTTGAAGTTCATGCCCCAGATGCCGGCAAACGCGGTCGCCACGGCGAAGATCCCCGCCCAGGCCGCCAGGCGCTTGCTCACTTCGGTCTGGTCGATGGCGACCATCGACAGGTTCACCTGGATGGCGGTCGAGATGGTGTCGCGGATGCCGTCGAGCGAGGCATTGATGCGCTCGAGGTGGTCGTAGACGTCGCGAAAGTAATGCCGGCTCTTTGCGCAGACCTCCGGCACGCGGCCGCTGTGCAGCTTGCCTGCGGCCTCCATCAGCGGCGTGACTGCGTGCTTGAGCACCGTCACCTTGCGCTTGAGGCGGTACAGCCTGCGGATGTTGGAGCGCGCCACGCCCTTGGTGAAGATCCGTTCCTCGAGTGCCTCCAGTTCGGTCTCGAAGCGCTCGATGAGCGGGAAGTAGCGGTCGACCACCGCATCCATCAGGGCATAGAACACGTAGCCCGATCCCTGGGCCAGCATCTTCGGCTCGCGCTCGCAGCGCGCCCGCACGCCGAGAAAGCCGTGTTCGCTGCGGTTGCGCACCGAGAGGATGTAGTTCGCGCCGACGAAGACGTGCACCTCGCCGACCTCGAGCCTGCCCTCGTTCTCCTCGACGAGGTGCATGACCGCGAACACCTCGTCACCGTACTCCTCGACCTTCGGACGCTGGTGGCCGTGGTTGGCGTCCTCGATGGCGAGCTCGTGGAGGCCGAACTCGGCCTTCATCACCGCGAGTTCCTCCGCCGTGGCGTCCTTCAGCGCCACCCAGACGAAGGTGTCGGGCCGCTGCAGGTATTCGCTGATGTCGTCGATCTGGACATCGACGAGCTTGCGGCCATGCTGATAAGCGACGCAGTTGATGAGCATGGCGCCGCCTCAGGCCTTGACCGCTTCGAGCAAGTCGCGCACCGCCTTCACCCGCTGTTTCAGGTCGGGCAGGCTGGCGCGGCGGACGAGCTTGTCCGGCCCGGCCATCTTGGTGTTGCGGTCCTTCTGGATCAGGAAGATCACCTTCACCGGGTCGATCGGCGGATTGGGCCCGAACTGCACGGTGATCTGGCCGTCGGAGGCGTCCAGCTTCTGCACGCCCCAGCTCTTCACCAGCATGCGCAGGCGATGAGTCTCGATCAGGGCGACGGTCTGCGGCGGCAACTCGCCGAAGCGATCGATCAGCTCCTCCTGCAGGTCGCGCAGGTCGTCCTCGGACTCGCAGTTGGCGAGGCGCTTGTACAGCGTCAGGCGTTCCTGCACGTCGGGGCAGTAGTCGGTCGTGAGCAGCGCGGGCGTATGCAGATTGATTTCCGACACCGCCTCCAGCGGCTGGGAAAGGTCGGGTTCCCTGCCGGCCTGCAGGTCCTTCACCGCGCGCTTGAGCATCTCGGTGTACAGGCTGAACCCGACCTGCTGGATCTCACCCGACTGGTTCTCGCCCAGTACCTCGCCGGCGCCGCGGATCTCGAGGTCGTGCATCGCCAGGTAGAAGCCGGAGCCGAGCTCGTCCATCATCGCGATTGCCTCCAGGCGCTTCTGTGCCTTCGCGGTCGGCCTGGCCTCGGCGTCGGTGAGCAGATAGGCGTAGGCCTGGTGGTGGCTGCGGCCGACGCGGCCGCGCAGCTGGTGCAGTTGCGCCAGGCCGAAGCGGTCGGCGCGGTTGATGATGATGGTGTTGGCGGTGGGAATGTTGATCCCGGTCTCGATGATCGTCGTGCACAGCAGCAGGTTGGCGCGCTGCTGGGTGAAGTCGCGCATCACCCGTTCCAGTTCGCGCTCGGGCAGCTGGCCATGGCCGACGACGATGCGGGCCTCGGGCAGGAGCTCCTCGAGGTCGTTGCGCACGTTCTCGATCGTCTCGACCTCGTTATGCAGGAAATAGACCTGGCCGCCGCGCTTGAACTCGCGCAGTACCGCCTCGCGCACGATGCCGCGGCTGGCGCGCTGCACGAAGGTCTTGATGGCGAGGCGCTTCTGCGGCGCGGTGGCGATCACCGAGAACTCGCGCAGCCCCTCCATTGCCAGGCCCAGCGTGCGCGGGATCGGGGTCGCCGTCAGGGTGAGGATGTCGACCTCGCTGCGCAGCTGCTTCAAGGCCTCCTTCTGGCGCACGCCGAAGCGGTGCTCCTCGTCGATGATCACCAGGCCGAGGCGCTTGAAGATCACGTCCTTCTGCAGCAGGCGATGGGTGCCGATGATGATGTCGACCTTGCCCTCGCCGAGCTGCTTGAGGGCCTCGGCCTGCTCCTTCGCCGACTTGAAGCGGGACAGTTCGGCGATCCGGATCGGCCAGTCGGCGAAGCGGTCCGCGAAGGTCTGGTAGTGCTGCTCGGCCAGCAGCGTGGTCGGGCACAGGACCGCCACCTGCTTGCCGTCGGCCACCGCGATGAAGGCGGCCCGCAGCGCGACTTCGGTCTTGCCGAAGCCGACGTCGCCGCACACCAGGCGGTCCATCGGCCGGCCGGCCTTCATGTCGCTCTCCACCGCGTCGATCGCGGCCTGCTGGTCGGGCGTGGTCTCGAAGCCGAAGCCTTCGGTGAAGGCTTCCAGGTCGTGCTGCTTGAAGTCGAAGCGATGACCGGGGCGCGCGGCGCGTTGCGCATACAGCGCGAGCAGCTCGGCCGCGGTATCGCGCACCTGCATCGCCGCCTTCTTCTTCGCCTTCTCCCACTGGCCGGAGCCGAGACGATGCAGCTCGACCACCTCGGGGTCTGCGCCGGCGTAGCGGGTGATGACGTGGAGCTGCGCCACCGGCACGTAGAGCTTGTCGCCGCCGTTGTACTCGAGGTGCAGGAACTCGGTATCGCCTTCGCCGAGGTTCATGTGAATGAGGCCGAGGTAGCGGCCGATGCCGTGCGACACATGCACGACAGGATCACCGAGCTTGAGCTCGGACAGATCGCGCAGCCAGCCCTCCATCGTCGCCGCCTTGCGCGTGTCGCGGCGAGCGCGCGTGCGCGCCGTGCTGGCGTAGAGCTCGGTTTCGGTGACGACGGCCAGCCTGGCCTGGGGCAGCAGGAAGCCGGTCGCGAGCGGGGCGACGCCGAGGGCGAAGCGGCTGCCGGACTCGAGGAAGGCGGCGAAGTCCGCGCTGGTGTCAGGCCGCAGTCCGTATTCGGCCATGTATTCGGCCATGGTCTCGCGCCGGCCGGGCGAGTCGGCCAGCAGCAGGATGCGACCCTCGAAGGCGTCCTGGAAGGCCTTCAGCTTGTGCAGCGGGTCGGTGGCCTTGCGCTCGACGCCGAGCTCGGGCAGCGGCAGCGCGAGTGGCTCGCCGGTGCCGAGCTCGCCCAGCGTCAGGCGCGGATGCGACTTGAGGGCGACGAAGAATGCCTCGTCGCTGAGGAACAGCTGCTCGGGCGGCAGGACCGGGCGGGTGCGGTCGCCCTTGAGGAGGTCGTGGCGCGAACGCGTGTCGCGCCAGAACTCGCCGATGGCGCCGGGCACGTCGCGGTGCAGCAGCACGACGGTGTCGGTCGGCAGATAGTCGATCAGCGTCGCGGTTTCGTCGAAGAACAGCGGCAGGAAGTATTCGATGCCGGCCGGGGCGATGCCGTTGGAGACGTCCTTGTAGATCGGCGCGCGCGTCGGGTCGCCCTCGAAGGTCTCGCGGAAGCGGCTGCGAAAGCGCGTCCGACCGGCGTCGTCGAGCGGGAACTCGCGCGCCGGCAGCAGGCGGATCTCGGGCACCGGATAGACCGTGCGCTGGGTGTCGGGGTCGAAGGTCTTGATGCTTTCGATCTCGTCGTCGAACAGATCGACGCGGTATGGCAGTTGCGAGCCCATCGGGAACAGATCGACGAGCCCGCCCCGCACGGAGAATTCGCCCGGGCTCACGACCTGGGTGACGTGTGCGTAGCCGGCGAGCGCCATCTGCGCGCGGAAAGCATCGACGTCGAGCCGTTCGCCCTGCTTCAGGAAGAAGGTATAGGCGGCAAGATAGGCTGGCGGCGACATCCGGTACAGCGCGGTGGATGCCGGCACCAGCACCACGTCGGCCTCGCCGCGGCTGATCGCGTAAAGCGTGGACAGGCGCTCGGAGATCAGATCCTGGTGCGGGGAGAAGCTGTCGTAGGGCAGCGTTTCCCAGTCGGGCAGCAGGTGCAGGCGCAAGCCTGGCGCAAGCCAGGCGATCTCGTCCTGCAGGCGCTGGGCATCGAGCGGATTGGCCGTCACCACCAGCAGCATCGGGCCCTGGGCGGCGAGCGAGGCGACGGCGAGGGCGTCGGCCGACCCGGCGAGCGGGGGCAGATCGAATCGCGCGCCTGTCTTGGGAAGTGCGAGGCCGGCAAGGGCAGGCAGCAATGAATCGTGAGGCTGTGACATGAATTCCGGAAGGGTGCGCGGCGCCGCGCTGGCTCAGGGCAAGGCCGGATTATAGGCGAAGGGTGAAGCCCGCCGCCCCTGGCTCAGGAGTTCGCCGGGTGGGAGAGGTGTGCCTCCACCCGGGCAGGCGCACGCAGGTGATGCTGAAGCCAGTCGGCGGCGGCGCCGGCGATGGCCTCGTCGGCCCTGGCGCCGGACTCACCGTCGCCGGCGAGCCGCCAGTCGCGTGTCGTCGTGATCAACTCGTAGGCGCTCGCGAGGATTGCCGCTGCGCGATCCTGAGCGCGAGTGACGAAAAGCACTGGCGTAGCCAGCGTGCGCAAGGGCCCGGCACCGGCCAGATCGGGCCGGCCGCCAAGGCAGACGATGGCGTCGAACCGGTCCGGCGCCTTGACCGCGGCACGGATCGCCACACCGCAACCGGTATCGGACGCGACAAGGCCTATGCCGAGCCCAGCCAGCGGCGGCTGATGGCCGATCCACTCCGCCGCGGCCAGCAGGCGCAGCGTCATTCGCGGGACGTTGAAGCTCGCGTCGGGATCCCGCGAGGCTTCGTTTCGGGTCAGCAGGTTTACCGCCATCGTGGCGTAGCCGGCCGCCTGCAGCGCATCGGCCAGGTGCGAGGGCTGCGCGTTCGGCACGCGGTAGGTGTCGGAATGCAGGATCACCGCCAGGCCCCGAACGTCCGGCGCGTGCGCGAGCGCGCCGTCGAGCCAGACGCCTTCGGTAGGGATGCTGATCAGGGTAGTGCGCAGCTTCACGGTGCTTGAGCCATGGGTTGTTGAGCCGAGCATTGCACATCGGGGTGCTCGCGACAAGGCGGGTGCCGTGCCGGCGAACGCCGTGCGTGTCCGGCCTTCAGCCTGCTACCCGGTGGATGGCGACGGGCGTGCGTCGCGGACCCCAGACCTTGCCGATCGCGGCGCCGACGCCACCGAATCGGCCGACGAGAGCGGTGCCGCAATCGGGGCAGCAGCCCTTGCCGTCGAGCCGATAGCTGCGGATGTCGTACCAGTCGCGCACGATCAGGGCCTTGCCGCAACCGGTGCAGAAGGTGGTGCCGCCGTCCGTGTCATGGACGTTGCCGGTGTAGACATGGTGCAGGCCGGCGTCCAGGGCGATGCGGCGCGCGCGCGTCAGGGTCGACGCCGGCGTGCCGGCGACGTCCTGCATCTTGAAGTCGGGGTGGAAGGCGGTGAAGTGCAATGGCACGTCGGGCCCGAGTTCGTCACGCACCCAGCGCGACTCCGCTGCAAGCTCCTCGTCGGAGTCGTTCTGGCCCGGGATCAGCAGGGTGGTGATCTCCACCCATACGTCGGTCTCATGATGGAGCCACACGAGGGTGTCGAGGACGGGTTGCAGGTGCGCGCCGCACAGGCGCACGTAGAAGTCGTCGCTGAAGCCCTTGAGGTCGACGTTGGCCGCGTCCATCCTGGCGTAGAAGTCGCCACGCGCAAGTTCGGTGATGTAGCCCGCAGTGACGGCCACCGTCTTCAGGTCTCGCGCGTGGCAGGCGTCGGCGACATCCATCGCGTACTCGGCGAAGATCACCGGGTCGTTGTAGGTGAACGCGACGCTGTGGCAGCCCCAGTGCCGGGCCGTCTCGGCGATCTCCGCCGGGGAGGCGGCGTCCATCAGGCTGTCCATGTCGCGCGACTTCGAAATGTCCCAGTTCTGGCAGAACTTGCATGCCAGGTTGCACCCGGCGGTGCCGAACGAGAATACGCTGCTGCCGGGGTAGAAGTGGTTCAGCGGCTTCTTCTCGATGGGGTCGATGCAGAAGCCCGAACTGCGCCCGTAGGTCGTCAGCACGATGCCGTCGCCTTCGCGCATGCGCACGAAACAGGCGCCCCGCTGATCCGGATGGAGCTTGCAGTAGCGCGGGCACAGATCGCACTGGATGCGCCCGTCCTCGAGCGCGTGCCAGTAGCGGCCCGGGTGATTGACCACTTGGTTCATCAGACCTCCTGTTCAGGCTCCTCCCACTTCTCCACCGAGTAGCGGGCAGCCATCAAGCCATCGACCGGCTTCTCCGGCGGCATTCCGGCCTTCTGCTTTAGGGCACCCAGAAACAGCCGTGGTTCCGGCAACTGCTCCCATACCTGGGGCAGGAAGGTGGCGTTGCGACAGCCGGCGAAGAGGATGAGGCCGTCCTCGTGCGGACGCAGCTTGCGCAGCAGGTCGGCCTCGTCGACGAAGTCGATGAAGTCGGGCTCGGACAGCACGGACAGCCCGATCTTCACTTTGTGGAACTCCGCTGCGGTCAGCGGCGGAAAACGCGGGTCGCGGGCCGCGGCCGCGACCGCATTCTCGATCAGGTCGTTGCCGAGCGGGCGGGTGCGTCGCAGGCTGCCCATGCAGCCGCGCAACTCGCCATCGAGCGTGAGGGTGACGAAGCAGGCGCCACGGGCCTGCAGCCGCGCGTCTTCCGGCGGCGAGGGTTCAGGGCCGAGCCCGAGCCGGTGAGCGATCGCCTCGCGTGCGAGGCGCAGCAGCAGTGAGCCGAGTCGGGGGTCGGCGATTTCAGTGTCTGGCATTGTTGTCCGTTTCAGGTTCGCAGAAGGCGATGCTGGCATAGCCGACCACACTGGCGCGGTCGCCGGCCGTGTCGCCGGAATTTCGCAGGTCGAGCAGGTGGGGGTGGAGCAGATGGGCGCGTGCCGCGAGCACAAGACCGTTGACCGGTGTCGCACCGCAAGCCTGGCCGTGATCCAGGCCCGCCTTGAGGGCGAGCACCTGATCGACCGTGGCCCGGTCGCAGCGCTGGGCATGGCGGTAGGGATGGTAGTGCGACAGGTCCGAACTGACCACGATGAGGGTTTCCGGCCCGCCCCAGAGGCTGTCCAGCACTTCGGCCACGGCCTCGTCATCGGCATCGCCGACGAGCAGGGGCAGCAGTTCGAAGCCCTCCAGCACCATCTGCAGGAAGGGCAGTTGCACCTCGAGGCTGTGTTCCAGCGCGTGCGGGCGATCGTCCACGATGACATCGTCGCGCGCCTGCAGCGCCAGCCAGTCGGGGCGGCTGACGGGGATGGCGCCGAGCGGCGTCATGAAAGCCTGGGCCGCCGGCAGGGCGAAACCGGGGACTGCCATCCGGTGCGTGGGACCGAGCAGCACCACCCGCCGGATGCGGGCCCTGAGCGGTGCCAGCGCAGCATAGGCGCTAGCCGCCACCGGGCCCGAATAGATGTAGCCGGCATGCGGCACGATGATCGCCTTCGGCGCCGGGATCACCTCCAGGGGAACGGCTGCCGACAGCATTTCGGCGACCTGGGTACTCAGCACGCGGTCGTCCTGTGGATAGAACTGACCGGCGACTGCGGGGGGACGAACGGTAGGCGTGTCCATGGATGAATCCTGCATGCAGTTCAAGGAAGGGCCTCGAAGTCCCGGACGCAAGGCATGAAGTCGAGAAGGCAGCCGGCGTCGTCTTCGAGCGCTATCCAAAAATTATAGTCCTCGGCCCGGTGGTCCGCCCCCAAGCTGGCCAACGAGGCCACTGGCGGGGAGTTGCGCACGCGCTAGAATGCGCGCCATGCAAAGCCTTCGTCCGCGCCACTTCGCCATTGTTCCCGCCGCCGGAACGGGTTCGCGCATGGGTGCGGCGCAGCCCAAGCAATATCTGCAGTTGCTCGGCAAGCCCCTCATTCATCACGCCCTGTCGGTGCTTTGCGCTGCGCCCGACATCGACAAGGTGTTCGTCGTGCTGTCGGTCGACGACCAGGAGTGGGCGCGGCACGACTGGGACCCCCTGGGGCCCAAGCTGGTGCCCTTGTTCTGCGGCGGCGCCACTCGGGCGGACAGTGTGCTGGGCGGCCTGCGCGCGATCGCCGACGAGGCCGGGGCCGGCGACTGGGTGCTGGTGCACGACGCGGCGCGGCCCTGTCTGGCGCCCTGGCACATCGACCGGCTGGTTCGCGAACTCGCGAACGACGAAGTCGGTGGACTGCTGGCGGTCCCGGTGGCCGACACGCTAAAGCGTGCGGACGGGCACGGCCGCGTCGCCGCGACCGTTGCGCGCGACGGCCTGTGGCAGGCACAGACGCCGCAGATGTTCCGCTTCGTCATGTTGCGGCGTGCGCTAGAGGGGGCGAGCGGCGTCACCGACGAAGCGGGCGCCATCGAGGCCGCCGGACTGCGGCCGCGGCTGGTGCACGGTGACGCGACCAACCTGAAGGTCACCTACCCGCTGGACCTGCGTCTGGCCGAGTGGATCCTCAACAATCGGGAGGGCTTGCCGGGATGACCGTTCCGTTTCGAATCGGCCAGGGCTTCGACGTGCATGCGCTCGTCAGCGGCCGGCCTCTGATCATCGGCGGGGTGCGGATCCCGTACGACCGCGGTCTGCTGGGTCATTCGGACGCCGACGTGCTCCTGCACGCGCTCACCGACGCGCTGCTGGGCGCGGCGGGGCTGGGTGACATCGGTCGGCTGTTTCCGGACACGGACGCGAGGCACGCCGGGGCCGACAGCCGGGTGCTGCTGCGCGAGGCCTGGTCGCGGATCCGTTCGGCGGGCTGGCGGGTGGTGAACATCGACGCCACGGTGATCTGCAAGGCGCCGAAGATCTTGCCCTACGCGCCCGAAATGGTGGCCAACATCGCCGCCGACCTCGACCTCGATCCCGC
>JBFGUQ010000010.1:0-16456 GCA_041565515.1 Rhodocyclaceae bacterium
AGGGCGCCGAGCAGCAACTCGGTGCGGGACAGCACCAGATCGGTCAAGCCAGCGCCCTCAGGCTCGTCAGGGGCGGGCGCGACAGCAGCTTGCGCGTGCCCAGCCAGCCGCCCAGCACCACGCCACCGGCGCCGAGCACGACCGCGAGCAGCAGCGGCGTGGCCGCCGGCACGTAGGCCATGCGGAAGACGTAGTGCGCAAGGGCCCAGCCGATCGCGCTCGCGCCGACACCGGCGAGCACGCCGGCCACGCCCCCGAGGACGAGAAACTCGGCCAGCAGTGCCTGGCGCACCTGGCGGTTGCGCGCCCCGAGCGTTCGCAGCATCGCCAGTTCGTATTCGCGCTCGTCGTGCGTCGCCTGCAGCGCCGCATACAGCACGACCAGCCCCGCCAGCACCGCGAAGCCGAACACGAACTGCACGATGACGATCAGCTTGTCGGTCATCGACTGCACCTGGGCAATGACCGCGGCGATGTCGATCACCGACAGGTTGGGGAATTCGGCCACGAGCCGGGTGGTGAAGTCGTGATTCGAGGCCGGCAAGTGGAAGCTGGTGATCAGGCTTGCCGGATAGTCCTCGAGCAGGCCCTCGGAGGCGATGAAGAAGAAATTCACCCGCATCGAGTCCCAGTCGAGCGCGCGCACGCTGGTCACCGGCGCCTCGACCATGCGCCCGCCGATGTCGAAGCGCACGCGATCGCCCACCTCGAGGCCGAAGGTCTCCGCCAGGCCCTTCTCCACCGAGAACTGCGGCGTAGTCAAGGCGCCATGCCACTGGCCGGCGATCACGCGATTGCCTGCCGGCAAGGATCCGGCGTAGGACAGATTGAACTCGCGCTGGGCCAGCCTGCGGCTGCGCTCGTCCTCGAAGCTCGCCGGATCCACCGCCTCACCGTTGATCTGCACCAGGCGGCCACGGATCATCGGCTGGATCTGCGGCACCGGCAAGCCTTCGCGCGCGAACAGGGCTGCCACGCCCTCGCGCTGATCGGGCTGCATGTTGATGACGAAACGGTTGGGCGCGTCCTCAGGGGCCATGCGCCGCCAGTTGTCCAGCAGGTCGGCACGAATCAGCGTGAGCAGCAGCAGCGCGGTCATGCCCAGCCCGAGGGCCGCCGCCTGGATGACGCTTCCGCCCATGCGCCGCCCGAGCGAAGCCACGCCGTAGCGCCAGCCGCCGCCGCGCAGGCTCCCCTGGCCCTTGAGCCTGCCTGCCAGTCGCAGCACCCACCAGGCAGCGAGGGCGAACACGCCCAGCGCCATGGCGAAGCCGAGAGCAACCATCAAGCCCAGGCGCACATCGGCGGCGATCCAGAAGATCAACCCGAGCAGGGCCGCGAGCCCGAGCGCCCAGGCGCTGCCCGACAGCGGTTCGGCCGCGTCGAACTCCCGCCGCAACACCCGCAGCGTGCTGACGCTGCCCAGGCGCAGCAGTTGCGGCAGGACGAAGCCGGCGAGCAGCACCACGCCGACGAGCAAGCCATGGGCGAGCGGCAACATCGACGGCGCCGGCAACTCGGTCGCCAGGAGCTCGCGCAGACCGCCCGCCAGTCCCCATTGCACCGCCCAGCCCAGGGCCGAGCCCGACGCCGCGGCCAACAGGCCGAACAGCAGGAACTCACCGACGACGATGCCCAGCACCTGTGCCTGGCGCGCCCCGAGGCAGCGCATCACGGCGCAGGCGTCGAGATGGCGCGCCATGAAGCGGCGCGCCGACAAGCCCACGGCCACCGCGGCGAGGATCACCGCCAGCAGGGCGGCGAGGCGAAGGAAGCGCTGGGCCTGGTCGAGCGCCGCACGCACCTCGGGGCGCGCGTTCTCGATCGTCTCCACGCGCTGGCCGCGCTCCAGCCGCGCGCGGGCCCATTTCTCGTAGCCGGCGACGGCCTCCTGGGTGCCCGCCAGATGCAGCCGCCAGGTGGCGCGGCTGCCCTGGATGAGCAGCCCGGTGGCGGCCAGATCTGCGGTGTTGAAGATCGCCCGCGGCAGCAGGCTGAAGAAATTCGCGCCGCGATCGGACTCGAAACTCACCATCGCGCCGACGCGGAACTCGACCTCGCCCAGGCCCACGGTATCGCCGACCCGGGTGCCGAGTTCGGCGAACAGGCGTTCGTCGAGCCACACCTCCCCCGATGCGGGTGCGCGCCCGGCGACGGCGTCGGGCTGGTTCGGCCCGGGAGCGAGGCGCACCGCACCGCGCAAGGGGTAACCGTCCTCGACCACCTTGACGCCGGTCAGCACCGCCGCCTCGCCGGTGCTGGCCATGCTGGTGAACAAGACGGTGGTCACCGCCTGCAGGCCACGTGCGCGCGCCTCGTCGGCGAAGGCATCCGGCCACGGCGCGTCCGCACTCAGCAGCAGGTCGCCGCCGAGAAGCTGATTGGCCTCGCGATCAAGGCTGCGGCCGACCCGATCGGCCAGGAAACCGACGCTGGTGAGGCTGGCGACCGCGATCACGATCGCGATGCCGAGAAGATGCAGTTCCCCCGCGCGCAGGTCGCGGAGCATCATGCGGAAGGCAAGCCGAAGTGTTCTCATGAGGGGCAGGGAGGGATGGCGCGACTCGCCTCAGCGCCGCACCGGCAGCAAGGTGCGCACCAGTTCGACCCAGTAGGCCACGCCGCTGGGCAGGATGTCGTCGTTGAAGTCGTAGTTGGGATTGTGCAGCATGCAGCCACCCTCCCCCGGACCGTTGCCGACCCAGACGTAGGCGCCGGGCTTGTGCTGCAGGAAGAAGGCGAAATCCTCTGCGCCCATGCTCGGGCGGGCGTCGGTCGCGAGATTGCCGGCCCCTGCCACCCTTCGAACGACCTCGGCGCAGACACCGGCCTCGGCGGCGGTATTCACCGTCGGCGGGTAGCCACGGCGGTACTCGAACTCGACCGCCAGGCCGTGGCTGGCGGCGACCCCGTCGCACAAGCGCCGCAGCGCCGCCTCGACCTGCCCCTGCACCGCCGGCGAAAAGGCCCGCACGGTGCCGCTGAGCACGGCGCGATCCGGAATCACGTTGTAGGCCTCCCCGGCGTGGAACTGAGTGATGGAGATTACGGCCGAGTCGAGCGGGTCGAGCGTGCGCGAGACGATGCCCTGCGCCGCCTGCACCAGGGCCGCGCCGGCAACCACAGGATCGACGCCGAGGTGCGGCATCGCCGCATGCGCGCCGACGCCGAGGATGCGGATGTCGAAGCGGTCCGCGCTCGCCATCACCGGCCCGGCATGCACCGCGAAGTGCCCGGCGGGCATGCCGGGCCAATTGTGCATGCCGAAGATCGACTCCATCGGAAAGCGGTCGAAGAGGCCGTCCTCGATCATCGCCCGCGCGCCCCCCTCGCCTTCCTCGGCGGGCTGGAACACCAGATAGACGACGCCGTCGAAATCGGGGCGCGCCACCAGCGCCTCGGCGGCGCCGAGCAGCATCGTGGTATGACCGTCGTGCCCGCAGGCGTGCATGCAGCCGGCAATCGTCGAGCGGTGGGCGAAGTCGTTGCGCTCGGTGATCGACAGCGCGTCCATGTCGGCGCGCAGGCCGATCGCGCGCAGCCCGCGGCCGCCCCGCACGACGCCCACCACCCCGGTGCCGCCGATGCCGCGGTGGGTCTCGATGCCCAGCGACTCGAGGTGACGGGCGACGAGATCGGCGGTACGGTACTCGGCGAACGCGAGCTCCGGGTGGGCGTGGATGTCGCGCCGGATCGCGGTCAGCTTGGCTTGCAGGGGTCGTACGCTTTCAATGATGCTCATGGCGCCACCACGTTTTCATCTATTGTTCGGGGGAATGGACGAGTGTATTACAGGATAGGTTCAAAACCTCGCCGCACCGGGAGCGCCCGCGCTTGAAGCTCTACTACGCCGATCACTTCGTCCTGCCGCTGCCGGCGGGACACCGCTTCCCGATGGAGAAGTACTCGCGCCTGCGCGCCCGCCTGCTCGACAGCGGCGTCTTCGCCGCCGACGACTTCCGCGTGCCGGCTGCCGCGAGCGACGAGGAGATCCTGCGCGCCCACGACGCCGGCTACCTCGCACGTGTCGCCGAAGGCCGGCTCGAGGCTGCCGAGGTACGCCGCATCGGCTTCCCCTGGTCGCCCGGCATGGTCGAACGCTCGCGCCGCTCGGCCGGCGCGACCCTGGCCGCCTGTCGCAGCGCCCTCGAACGCGAGGACGGCGACGCCTGTGCGGCCAATCTCGCCGGCGGCACGCATCACGCGCACCGCGATTTCGGGTCCGGCTTCTGCGTCTTCAACGACGCCGCCATCGCCGCACTGGCCATGCGCGCCGAGGACCGCGTGCGCCGCATTGCGATCATCGATTGCGACGTGCATCAGGGCGACGGCACCGCGGCCATCCTCGCCGACGAGCCCGAGGTCTTCACCTGCAGCC
Source organism: Rhodocyclaceae bacterium (assembly GCA_041565515.1). Taxonomy (GTDB): domain Bacteria; phylum Pseudomonadota; class Gammaproteobacteria; order Burkholderiales; family Rhodocyclaceae; genus Thauera. The sequence continues at coordinate 4,379 of JBFGUQ010000010.1, forward strand.
TGCACGGGGCGAAGAACTTCCCTTTCCGCAAGCAGCCCAGCGACCTCGACATCGAGCTCGATGACGACACCGGCGACGACGCCTACCTCGCCGTGCTCGATGAGGCGCTGGACCGGGTGTTCGACGGCTTTCGCCCGCAGTTCGTGATCTATCTCGCCGGCGCGGACCCCTACGTCGGAGACCGTCTCGGCCGCCTTGCGCTCAGCCTGGACGGGCTGTGCGCCCGCGACGAACACGTGCTCGGCGCCTGTCGGGCCGGGGATGTGCCGGTGGCCATCGCCATGGCCGGCGGCTATGCGCACGCGATCGACGACACCGTCGCCATCCATGCCGGCACCATCCTGACCGCGGCGCGCCTCAACGCTGGCGTCACCAGCCTCCGATAAGCCCCGACGACGCAGGCCGACCATGAGCCACGAATCGCACATCGCCCTCCTGATCGACGCAGACAACTGCCCCGCCGCCAAGATCGAGGAAATCCTCGACGAGCTCGCCAACTACGGTGTGATCAACATCCGCCGCGCCTATGGCAACTGGAAGAGCCCCCATCTGCGGAGCTGGGAAGAGGTCCTGCACGAATTCGCGATCCAGCCGATCCAGCAATTCGCCTACACCAAGGGCAAGAACGCCACCGACAGCGCGATGATCATCGACGCGATGGACCTGCTGTACACGCAGAAGCTCGACGCCTTCTGCCTGGCGTCGTCCGACTCCGACTTCACCCCGCTGGTGCGCCGCATCCGCACCAACGGTGTCAGCGTGCTGGGCTTCGGCGAGAAGAAGACCCCGTTGCCCTTCGTGAACGCATGCTCGAAGTTCCTCTACCTCGAGAATCTCGGCCAGGACGCGATCGGCGCCGAAACGCCGCCGCAGGCGGAGGCGGCGCAGCCTGCGCCGCAAGCCGATCGCAGGCCGCAGGCGGCCGTCACCGGCGCGGCAGCGGAGGTCGCCGCACTGACCTCCGCGCCCCAGGTACGCGAGGACGCACCGACCGCTGGCCCACCGGCGCGCGCCAGCGCCAAGGAGCTGCGCGGCAACACGCGCCTGGTCAATCTGCTGCGCAAGGCGGTGGAGGCCGCTGCCGACGAGGAGGGGTGGGCCGGGCTCGGCGCGGTCGGCTCGCACATCTCCAAGCAGACCTCCTTCGATTCGCGCAACTTCGGCTACCGCAAACTCAGCGATCTCGTCCTGGCGAGCGAACTGTTCGAGACGCGCAGGCGCGACAAGAGCCTCTTCATCCGCGACAAGCGCGAGGCCAAGCGCGAACAGCAGGCGTGAGCGCGACGCAGACGCGGCCGGAGCACCGGGTGCAAGCCTGGACCCTGGTCGGCGTCGATTTCACCTCCGCGCCGCGCCGGGCCAAGCCGATCACCGTCGCCATCGGCCGCATCGAAGCAGACGCAGTGATCCTCGATCGCTTCGAGACCTGCGCCGACTGGCCCGCCTTCGACGCCCTGCTCGCCCGCCCCGGACCCTGGCTTGGCGGCTTCGATTTCCCCTTCGGCCTGCCACGCGAGGCGGTGGCCGATCTCGACTGGCCGCAGGCCTGGCCGGAACTGGTGCGCCATTGCGCCGGCCTCGGTCGCGCCGGCTTCCGCGCCGCGCTCGACGCCTACCGCGAGTCCCGGCCGCCTGGCCGGCGCTATGCCCACCGCGCCACCGACCTGCCCGCGGGTTCGCACAGCCCCTTGAAACTGGTGAACCCGCCGGTCGGACTGATGTTTCTCGAAGGGACTCCCCGCCTGCTCGATGCAGGGCTCAGCGTGGCCGGCATCCATGCCGCCGATCCGCACCGGATCGCGGTCGAAGCCTATCCCGGCCTGCTTGCCCGCCGCATCACCGCCGCCTCCTACAAGAGCGACGACAGGCGCAAGCACACCGATGCGCGACGGGCGGCGCGCGAGCAGATCGTGCAGGCGCTGCCTGCCGCTTGGCCGTCCCTCGCGCTGCGGCTCGAGGCGGCGCAAGCGCGGCTCGACGAGCTCGTCGCGGACGCCTCTGGCGATCTGCTCGACGCCGTGCTCGCCCTGCTGCAGGCCGCCCGGTGCCTGCGCGCAGGCCCGCCCGACTGGGGGCTCGCGGCTTCGTTCGACCCCCTCGAAGGCTGGATCGCGGGCAGCTGAGCGGATCGCCCGCGGCCGATCGCCACCGGCGAGCACCGCCTGCTTCGTATTACCATCGCTGCTTTGGCGATCCGACGTCTGCCGGTGCGCGCCCGGCGCGGCGTGCCGGCGCCTTCGCCGGGCCCCGCAACCAAAGGAGAAATGCGATGAGACTGGGAACCCCTTTGTCACCGACCGCGCTGCGGGTGATGTTGCTCGGTGCGGGAGAACTGGGCAAGGAAGTGATCATCGCGCTGCAGCGCCTGGGCGCGGAAGTGGTTGCAGTCGATCGCTACGCCGACGCGCCCGGCCACCAGGTGGCTCATCGCGCCCACGTCATTCCGATGACCGACGCTGCCGCCTTGCGCGCGCTGATCGAGCAGGAACGCCCGCATCTCGTCGTGCCCGAGATCGAGGCGATCGCCACCGAGGTACTCGCTGCGGTCGAGGCCGAGGGACTGGCCGAGGTGATTCCCACCGCCCGCGCGGCACAGCTGACGATGAACCGCGAAGGCATCCGCCGGCTCGCTGCCGAGACGCTCGGCCTGCCGACCTCGCCCTACCGCTTCGCCGACTCGCGCGAACAACTGCAGGCCGCCATCGACGGCGGCATCGGCTACCCCTGCATCGTCAAGCCGGTCATGTCTTCGTCGGGCAAGGGCCAGTCCCTGCTGCGCGGGCCCGACGATGTGAACAAGGCCTGGGACTACGCCGCCGCGGGCGGCAGGGTGGATCAGGGGCGGGTGATCGTCGAGGGCTTCGTCGACTTCGAATACGAGATCACCCTGCTGACGGTGCGCGCCTGCGATCGCGACGGCGCGGTGCGGACCCACTTCTGCGAGCCGATCGGCCACGTCCAGGTCTCCGGCGACTACGTCGAATCGTGGCAGCCGCAGCGCATGAGCCCGGCCGCGCTGAAGCGGTCGCAGGAGATCGCCGCGGCGGTCACCGGCGACCTGGGCGGACGCGGCATCTTCGGCGTCGAGCTGTTCGTCAAGGGCGACGAGGTCTGGTTCTCGGAAGTCAGCCCGCGGCCTCACGACACCGGCCTCGTCACCCTGTGCTCGCAGCGCCTGTCCGAATTCGAGCTGCACGCGCGCGCCATTCTGGGGCTGCCGGTGGACACGGCACTGCGCGAGCCCGGCGCCTCGGCGGTGATCTACGGCGGCATGGATGCCCGCGGGATCGCATTCGACGGCGTGGCCGAGGCGCTCGCCGTGCCCCGCAGCGACCTGCGCCTGTTCGGCAAGCCCGAGGCCTTCGTCAAGCGCCGCATGGGCGTGGCCGTAGCCAATGGCGAGGACACGGATCAGGCGCGCGAACGCGCCAAACTGGCGGCCGGCCGGGTGCGCCCGGTGGCGGGCTGACCCGATCGACGGGCCGGATTCAGCGCTGCGGCTTGCCGCCGCGGCGGCTGCGTTCGGCGCGGATCAGCTCGGCGATGTCGGTGTTGCCGCCGTCCAGCGCCCAGCTTTCGGCGGTGAAGCCGCTGTCGTTCGTCTGCTCGAGGTCGACCGGCAGGGCCAGCAGGCGGCGCACGACGTCGATATGGCCATTGCGCGCCGCCAGCATCAGTGCGCTGGACCTGTTGGGCGCCAGGGCGTCTGCCGGTGCCCCGGCCGCGAGGAGCTTGTCCACCAGCGCGACATGACCCTCGTAGGCCGCATAGTGCAGGGGCGTCCAGCCGTCGTGATGAACCGGCGCACCGGCCTTCAGCAAGGCGTCGACGACAGCCTCGTGGCCGCGCAGGACGGCGAGCATCAGGGCGGAATCCCCATTGGAGTTGCGATAACCCAGGCGCGGACGGTACTTGAGCAGCGCCTGCACCGTGTCGGCCCGGCCTTCGCGCGCGGCGAGGATCAGCAGCGTGTTGCCATTGAGGTCGACGGTATCGGGATCGATGCCGCGATCGAGAAGCGCGACCAGCTCCGAGGTGTCGCCCAGCCTGGCCGCATCGAGGGAGTCCTCGTAACTGCCCGCCTGCGCCGGCCCGAGACCGACAAGAAGGCCCAGGCTCGCGATCGTGAGCGAACGCAGGAGGGCGCGCCGCGCGCGCGAGGGGACGGACTCAGGGAATGGCATGGCGGAATAGGCGGAAGAAGTTTTCGGTGGTGAGCTGTTCGATGCGCTCCAGCGGCTCTTCGCGCAGACGCGCGATCTCCTCGGCAACATGCACGACCCAGCCCGGCTCGTTGGTCTTGCCGCGGTGCGGCACGGGTGCGAGATAAGGCGAGTCGGTCTCGATCAGCATGCGATCCAGCGGGACCCGCCTGGCGACTTCCTTCAGATCCTTCGCGTTGCGGAAGGTGACGATGCCCGAGAAGGAAATGTAGAAGCCGAGCGCGAGGGCAGCCTCCGCCACCTCCCAGCTCTCGGTGAAGCAGTGCATCACCCCCCCGACCTCGCCCGCCGCTTCCTCCCGCATCAGGCGCAGGGTGTCGGCGGCGGCGCTGCGGGTATGGACGACGAGCGGCTTGCCGCAGGCGCGCGCGGCGCGGATGTGGGTGCGAAAGCGCTCGCGCTGCCACGCCGGCTCGTCCTTGTTCCAGTAGTAGTCGAGCCCGGTCTCGCCGATCGCCACCACGCGCGGATGCTCGGCAAGCGCGAGCAGCCGGGCGAGGTCGGGCTCCTCGCAGCCGGCGTTGTCCGGATGCACGCCCACCGAGGCCCACAGCTGCGGATGCCGTTCGGCAAGCCCGAGCACCCGCGGGAAGTCCTCCAGCGTCACGCTGATGCAAAGCGCATGACCGACGCGGTTCGCCGCCATGGTCGCGAGGACCTCGTCCTCGCGCGACATCAGGTCGGGGAAATCGAGATGGCAGTGTGAATCGACGAACATCGGCTGGTGGTCTGCAGGAATCTGTGAAGGAAGGCGTCGTATGCGCCAGGGGTTTCTGCGCTCGGCGGTGGTCGGGGGAACCCCCCGGCCCCGTCTCAGAGCGTATGCGTCGGTCTATTCGAGCCGAGATGGCCTGCCAGGATCTGCTCGATGCGCCCGCGCAGGGACTTGCCGGCCTCGTCGCTGGAAAAATGCACGCCGATGCCCTGGCTCTTGCCACCCTGCGCGCCGTGCGGCGTCACCCAAACCACGGTGCCGGCGACCGGATGCTTGGTCGGGTCGTCCATCAGCTGCAACAGGATGAAGACTTCGTCACCGAGGTTGTAGGTCTTGGGCGTGGGCACGAAGATGCCGCCATTGGTGAAGAACGGCATGAAGGCGGCATAGAGCGCCGACTTCGAGTTGATGTTCAGTGACAGCACGCTCGGGCGTGCCATCTGGGGGCGGGCCTGGTCATTCATGCTCGTGCTCCGGTGATGGCGCGCGCGTAACGCAGCAGCATGTCCTCGAGAACCAGACGCTGGTTCAGCGGATGCCGGGAAACACGTCGCAGCTGGGCGAACTCATTGTAGCAGCCACTCACCGCCGCAACGCTGGCCTTGGCCGCGAGCGCCGCCAGCAGGTCCGCCTGCCCCGGAAAGAAGCGCACGCGCCCGCCGAGGCGCAGGGCCGCCAGGTCGCTGACCCAGCGCTGCATCCAGTCGACCAGCTCGGGCAGGCCGAACCCGGCGGCGAGCACGTCCTTCGACTTCAGCCACGACTCCCACTGCCCCGCCAGCTTCAGCGCATCGGCTGCGCGCAGCTGGCCGAGGTCACGCACGAAGCGCTCGAACAGCGCTCCGCCGCCGGTCTGCGCGAGGCGCTCGGCCGCCAGCGGCATGCCGCCGCTGATCGCCAGCAAGGCGGCCGCGGCGGCGTCGGCCTGCGCATGCCACTGGGCGAGCGCGTCTGCGTCCGGCCGGGCGAACGGCCACTGCTGGCAACGGCTGCGAATCGTCGGCAGCAGCCGGCGCGGAGCCGAGGACACGAGCACGAACACGCAACCCGCCGGCGGCTCCTCGAGCAGCTTCAGCAGCGCATTGGCGGTGAACACGTTCATCGCCTCGGCCGGATCGATCACCACCACCCGGCGCTCGCTGTGATGCCCGGTGACGCTCAGCGCCGCCTGCAGTTCGCGGATCTGCTCGATCACGATCTGCTCCGACTTCGCCTTGCCCGCGCCCGGCTCGGCGGTGGTGCCTTCACCGCCCTCGGCCGCGGCGGCGTCTGCCGCCGGCACGACGCGGTACAGATCCGGATGATTGCCGGCGAGTCGCCACTGGCAGGCCGGACAGCGACCGCAGGCGTGGCCGTCGGCAGCCGGCCCCTCGCACAGCAGGCGGGCCGCCAGCGCCTCGGCGAGTTCGCGCTTGCCCAGGCCCGGCGGCCCGACGAACAGCAGCGCATGCGGCAGGCGCTCGCCCAGTTCGACAAGCCGGCTCCAGGCCGGACGCACCCAGGACGGGATCATCTGCCGCAGCGCTCCAGCACGATGCGCTCGATGTCGGCGCGGATGAGGCCGGGCGGACGGTCGGCGTCGATCACGCAGATGCGGTTCGGCGCAGCCCGGGCGCGCTCCAGGTACGCTACGCGCACGCGCTCGAAGAAGTCGCGCTGCTCGCGCTCGAAGCGGTCCGGCTTGGCGCCGCCCGCGGCCATGCGCGCCGCTGCGGTCGCCGGCGAAAGATCGAAGATCAGCGTGAGGTCCGGCTGGAAGCCCGGATGAACCCAGGCCTCGAGCGCTTCGAACTTCTCGCGCCCGAGACCGCGCCCCCCCACCTGGTAGGCATACGTGGCATCGGAGAAGCGGTCGCACACCACCCAGCGCCCGGCCTCGAGCGCCGGCAGGATGCGCGCCGCAAGGTGTTCTCGTCGCGCCGCGAACATCAGCATGGCCTCGGTCTCGAGATGCATGGGCTCGTGCAGCACGAGTTCGCGCACGCGCTCGCCCAGCGGCGTCCCCCCCGGTTCGCGGGACTGCTCCACGGCGATGCCGCGTGCCGCCAGCAGGGCGACGGTGGCGGCAATCTGGCTGCTCTTGCCGGCGCCGTCGATGCCCTCGAATGTAATGAAACGCCCGCGCACCTTGCCGTGCATCAACTGCCTTCCCCCTTGCGGATGAAACGGTCCACGGCGCGGTTGTGATCGACCAGCGAACGCGAGAACTCGCTGCTGCCGTCGCCTCGCGCCACGAAGTAAAGAAATTCGCTCTGCGCCGGACGCACCGCCGCACGCAGCGCATCGGGCCCGGGCATCGCGATCGGCGTCGGCGGAAGACCGCCACGCGTGTAGGTATTCCAGGGATGATCGGTGTCGAGGTGCTTGCGCCGCAGGCGGCCGTCGAAATCGGCGCCGAGGCCATAGATCACCGACGGGTCGGTCTGCAGCGGCATGCCGATGCGCAGCCGGTTCGAGAACACCGAGGCCACCAGTCCGCGATCATCGGCCCGGCCGGTCTCCTTCTCTATGATCGAAGCCAGAATCAGCGCCTCGTAGGGCGTCTTCAGCGGCACCGAGGGATCGCGCTCCGCCCATGCCTTCTCCAGGCGTGACTGCATCGCGTCGTATGCCCGCGCCAGCACCGCGAGCGCGCCGGAGCGCTTGTCGAAAAGATAGGTATCGGGGAAGAACAGGCCCTCGGCGCGCGTCTCGGGCGCGCCGATGCGCTCGAGGATCTGCTTCTCGCTCAGGCCCACGGTGTCGGGCTCGAGTTCCGGATGCGACTCCAGCGCCTGGCGCACCTGGCGGAAGGTCCAGCCCTCGACCAGGAGCAGCTCGGCCTGCGACACGTCGCCGTCGGACAGCTTGAGGATCAGCTGCCAGGGCGTGATGCCCGCATGCACCTCGTAGCTGCCCGCCTTGATGTGGTTCGCCTTGCCGGCGAGCCGTGCCATCCAGGTCAGCAGGCGCGCATCGACATCGACTCCCGCGCCCTCGATGACCTGTGCCGCCTGGCGCATGCTGAAGCCTCGCTGGATGGTGAAGTCGACCTGCGGCTCCCGCAGCTCCAGCGGCCGCTGCGCGTACCACCACGCCGCGCCGGCAAACGCCGCGGCGGCGACGAGGAACAGGGTGATCAGGCGAACGAATAGACGTTTCATTCGAAATTGGGGGCGATGCGTCGAACGGGCGCCGGACTGCGCGACCAGCTTGCGACGGGCGCATATAATACTGCATCGCGAAGCGCGCCCCTGCGCCGGATCGCCGGCTCTTGCGGCGCGTTGCGAAACGAACCTGCGCCCCGCCAACGACAACTCGCATACGAGACAACAACCCGACATGACCGCCTGGACCGATTTCCTCGCCGAACAGGGCGCCACTCTCGACGGCAACACGCTGTCCTTCGCCGACGCCGGCGCCGAGGCGCGCGCGGCGACCGAGGCCACCATCGCCGTGCCGCTGGTGCATCTGGGCCTCATCCGATCGGTCGGCCCCGACTCCGCGAGCTTCCTGCACAACCTGGTCTCCAACGACGTCCTCAAGCTCGCGGCCGATGGCGCTGCCTGGAACAGCTTCAACTCGCCCAAGGGCCGCATGATCGCTAGCCTGCTGATGTGGCCCGAAGCCGAGGGTCACGCCATGGCCGTGTCCGCCGACATCCTCGCGCCCTTCCTGAAGAAGCTCTCGATGTACGTGCTGCGCAGCAAGCTCAGGCTCGCCGACGCCAGCGCCGATACCTTGCTGATCGGCGTCGCCGGCCCCGAAGCCGCGCGCGCGCTCCAGGCTGCGGGCGTGACGCCGCCTCCGGCCGTGATGAAGCAGAGCGGCGGCGGCGACATACCGCGCTGCATCCGCATCACCGACACCGCCTTCGTCCTCGCCGTCCCGGCGCAGGCTGCGGCGCAGACATATGCCGCCCTCGTCGCCGGCGGCGCGACCAAGGCCGGCACCGCCGCATGGCAACTGACGATGATCCGGGCCGGCCTGCCCCTGGTCACCGCCCCGACGCAGGAAGAGTTCGTCGCGCAGATGCTCAACTACGAGTTGATCGGCGGCGTGAGCTTCCAGAAGGGGTGCTATCCGGGCCAGGAGATCGTCGCCCGCACCCAGTACCTCGGCAAGCTCAAGAAGCGCATGTATCGCGTCGCGCTGCCGGCCGACGCTGCGGCCGTGCCCGGCGCCGATCTCTATGCGTCCGATTTCGGCGAGCAGTCCGCCGGCAAGCTGGTCAATGTCGCGCCCGCGCCCGGCGGCGGCTACGAGGCACTCGCCGTCCTCCAGAGCAGCAGCGCCGAGGCCGGCGATATCCACCTTGGAGACATGAGCGGCGCGAAGCTGAAGCTGCTCGACCTGCCCTACACGCTGGGATGATCGAACGATGAGCGCAGACGCCGAGATCCACTACTACATCTACTACCGCATCCGCAACGCGATCGATGCCGACGATGCGCAGGCCAGCGTGCGCGCCATGCAGGCGGCGCTCGCCAAGCGCACCGGGGTGACCGGGCGACTGCTACGGCGTGCCCACGACACCATGACCTGGATGGAGATCTACGAGGGCGTGACCGACCCGAATGCCTTCGAAGCGGCGCTGCGTGCCGAGACCGAGAGCCACCGCCTCGACGCCCTGGTCGATACCGGTGGCGTACGCCACATCGAACGCTTCAGCGAATGCGTCTGAGCCTGTCCGGGCGGCCCCGCTGAACCGCCCCGCGCATCCGACCCGGCGCCGGCATCCATGTGCCTGATCGTCTTCGCCTGGCAAGTCCATCGCGACTACCCGCTGGTGGTCGCCGCCAATCGCGACGAGTTCCTCGACCGCCCCGCGACGCCGGCGCACTGGTGGCCGGAGTTGCCGGACGTGCTCGCCGGCCGCGACCTCGAGGCGGGCGGCACCTGGATGGGGCTGGCACGTGGCGGCCGCTTTGCCGCGCTCACCAATTACCGTGATCCGAGCCGGCATCGCAGCGGCGTGCCTTCGCGCGGGGCGCTCGTCCGCGATGCCCTCACCGGCGCGGCGGATACCCTGAGCACGCTGCAGGCGATCGCCGCCGACAGTTCGCGCTACGCTGGCTTCAACCTGCTGGTGAGCGACGGCGCCACGCTCGGCATCCACGAGAGCACGACGGGCGCGGTTCGCCTACTCGAGCCCGGTGTCTATGGCCTGTCGAATCATCTGCTCGACAGCCCATGGCCGAAACTGGTGCGAACGCGCGAGCGGCTGGCCGGGCTGCTGCCGCAACTCCCCGACGACGACGCGGTGCTCGACCTGCTGCGCGACCCGAGCCCGGCCCCCGATCCGCACCTGCCCGACACCGGCATCAGCCTGGAATGGGAGCGCTGGCTGTCGCCTGCCTTCATCCGCGCCCCGCGCTACGGCACGCGCTGCTCCAGCCTGGTCCTGCGCCACGTGAGCGGGCGGATCCGCTTTCGCGAATGGACCTGGGATACCCATGGCGACGCGCTGAGCGAGGTCAGCCACAGCTTCGTCACCCGCGGCTGATCCTGGCGCGCAGGGCCCATCCTCGGCCCCGCCGCCGCCCCGGGCGCGTGCGTCAATCCAAGCCCAGATCCCGGCGCCCACCCGGCACGCCATCTCCGTCCCACGCCGCCGGGCGCCTTCCGCGCCGGCGGTCCAGAGCACGCACGATACGCTGCGCGATCTCCAGCAGGTCCGCCGAGTGGCGTTCGGCATGGCGCCGCCCGAGTGACAGGAACTGCCCGCGCGGGGGCGGAAAGCGCGGGCTCTTGCTGGCGAAGGTGATGCGGTTGTCACCGTCCTCCGCGCCGATCACCACCACGCGTTCATCGAAACAGGAACGCAGGCGCGTGGAATACAGCGTGTAGCGCGGATCGGCCGTCCAGTGATTGACCACCAGCAAGCCGCCCGGGGCCAGCATGGCTTCGCAATCGGCATAGAAATCGGCGGTTCCGAGCTGCGGGGGCAGGCCCGCGGCGGCGAAGCCATCCACCAGCAGGACATCGGGCTGCTCTTGACGGCGGCGGACGTAGTCGGCGCCATCCGCGCAGACGACGCGAAAGCGCGCATCGTCCGGCGGGATGCCGAAGGACGCTCGCAGTGCAATCACGTCCGGGTCGATCTCCACCGCGGTAAACGCGGCGTGCGGCAGCGAGCGCAGGCAGTATTTCGCCAGCGAGCCCCCACCCAGGCCGATCATCGCCACATGCCGCGGCGCCGGCGCGAACAGCAGAAAGCCCATCATCGCCCGCGTGTAGTCCAGCATCAGCCGGTCCGGTTCGTCCACCGCCATCACGCTCTGCACCGTCAGTTCGTCGAACTGCAGGGCGCGCTCGCCGCCGGTCTCGGTGACGTATGGCCTCGGTCGTTCTCGATCGCCCTCCACCGTCATCGCTCGCGGCCTACAGCGGGCGCCGCATCGTCCGGTGATCGATGCCGGCCTCGACGAAGACTTCGCCCTCGGCGCTGAAGCCGTGTCGAAGGTAGAAATCCAGGGCGCGAATCTGCGCGTTCAGGACCACTTCGCGCATGCCGCGCGCCCGGGCCTCGAGCACCAGGGCCTCCAGCACCGCACCGCCGACACCACGGCCGCGCCAGCCCGCATCCACCGCCATGCGTCCGATGTGCCCGTCGGGCAACAGGCGGCCGGTGGCGATCACTCGCCCGTGTGCGTCCCGCCCCACCGCGTGGCGGCAGACCGGGTCGAATTCGTCCAGTTCGATCTCTGCCGGCACGCCCTGCTCGACGACGAAGACCCGCTCGCGCAGCGGCATGACGAGCGCCGCCGCCCCGGCCCAGTCGAGCAGCTGGATATCGCAGGCCGGGGATTCACTCATTCGACGATCTCCACCGCGGTGCCCGCCGCCACCAGCTCGAAGAGCTCGATCACGTCCCGGTTGCGCATGCGCACGCAGCCATGCGACAGCGGCAGCCCCATCGGCTGGTCGTCGGCGGTGCCGTGGATGTAGATGAAGCGGCGCATGGAATCGACGCTGCCCAGCCGGTTGCGCCCCGGCTCCTCGCCGCACAGCCACAGGATGCGGCTCAGGATCCAGTCCCGCCCGGGGTGCGCGGCGGCGAACGCAGGCGTCCACACTTCGCCGGTCGGTCGTCGGCCTCGAAATACCGTCCCCGCCGCGGCGCCTGCGCCGATCCTGGCACGAATGCGATGGCGCCCG
>JBFGUQ010000011.1:0-15984 GCA_041565515.1 Rhodocyclaceae bacterium
CGTCGGCGGCGCGCCCGGCGGCCACCTCGACGAGCAATGCGCGATGTCGGCGCTCGAAGGCGTGGCCGATCTGCTGAAGTAAGCGCGACGGACGGCGCCGGCGCCTGCGCGGCGGACAGGCGTCGCCGCGATTGTCCCGCGCGACGATTCCGCGCGACAAGGAGGCTAGACATGAAGACACGTTCATTGCTGCTGGGCCTGGGGCTGGCCGGCGTGCTGGCACAGCCTGCGGCGGCACAGGTGGCGCCGGGCGCCGCCGAGGCCGCGGCCTATACCGGCCTGCACGCCGCGGCGTGGTCGGGCGAGCTCGCCACCATCGCCCGCGGCGCGGCGCTCGAGGCGCGCGATGGGCGCGGTCGCACGCCGCTGCACGTGGCGACCCACGCCCGCCGGCGAGAAGCGATCCGCGCGCTGGCGAGGGCCGGTGCCGACCTCGACGCGCTGGAGAACGACCGCTACGACGCCGTCACCATCGCCGCGGTGGCCGACGACGAGGACACGCTGGCGCTGCTGCTAGAGCTCGGAGCGAAACCCGGACAGGTCACGAGCCGCTACGACGGCACCGCCCTGATCGCCGCTGCCCACCTCGGCCACGACGGCGTCGTGCGCCAGTTGATCGCCGCCGGCGCGCCGCTCGATCACATCAACAACCTGCACTGGACGGCGCTGATCGAATCCATCGTTCTCGGTGACGGCGGCCCGCGCCACATTGCCACGCTCAAGGCCCTGGTGGAGGCCGGCGCCGACGTGAATATCGGCGACCGCAGCGGTTCGACGCCGCTCGCCCTGGCGCGCCAGCGCGGCTATGCGGAGATGGTTCGGATCCTCGAGCAGGCCGGCGCGCGCTGAGCACTGCCCGGTCGTCGAGTGGCCGGGCGCGCGCCAGGGCGCACCGCCGCCTCATGCGCCGAGCGTCCTGCGCCCTTGCCACCCAGGCGCGCCCTCCGGCCAATCCGCAACTGGCGCATCAGCGCGCGGTCGCGTCCTGCCCGGTCGCCAGCACGAGCTGGCCATTCTTCACCGGAATCCGCGCGCCGGGCTCGGCGTCCATGCGCACGCGGCCGACCGTTTCGCCGAGTCGATAGTCGACGTCGTAGCCGATGACCTTCTCGCTGGTGTCGGTCACGGTCTTGCACCGGGTTTCGGTGGTGGTGTAGGTGTCGGCCGCCTGCATGTTCTCCTGCACCTTGTTGCCGGCATAACCTCCGGCAGCTGCGCCGGCGACGGTGGCGATCTTCTTGCCGCTGCCGCCGCCGACCTGATTGCCCAGCAAGCCACCTGCCAGCGCGCCGATTACGGTGCCGGCGATCTGGTGCTGGTCCTGGACCGGCCGGCGGTGGTTGACGACGACCTGGCTGCAGACTTCACGCGGCGTCCTGATCACTTCGGTGAGCGGCTTCACCGCCAGCACGTCGGCATACTTCGGCCCGACGTCGACCAGGCTGTAGGTTGCGACGGCACCACCGGCGGTAACGCCCAGCGCGCCCAGGCCGATGCCCAGCATCATCGATTTGTTCATGCTCTTGTTCTCGATCCACATTGGTTGGCTGCGACACGGTCGCAAGGCCGCATTGTACGGCCGAGCCATGGGGCGGCTTCATGATGGAAACAAAGCGATACCCATTCCGTTCAGGGCTGCACGCGGAGGCGCCCGGCGCCGGATCGGGTTGCGGTCATGGACGGGTTCAGGCTGGCGACGGTGGTCGGCGACTACCGCGTCAGGACAGACCGTCTTCCTGGCGATGATGCAATGCGCTCTCGATCTTCTTGAGTTCGGCGATGCGATCCATGCGTCCCGGCTTGATGAGGGGGCCGAGCGAGTCGAGATACGGGTGCTCGGTGTCGCGCCAGTAGATGCTGAAGTCACCGAGGTGGTCACGGAAGCTCTTGAGCGGCTGGCCGAGGCGCAGCACGCCAAGCTCGCGGCTGCGCCGAACGCGATCCACGTCGAGCTCGATCGGCATGATCTCCTCGTTGTTCTGGGCCTGGTATAGCACTCGACCATCCGGGCCGCAGATGATCGAGCGACCGCTGCCGCCGGTGTCCAGGCCATTGACGTCGAACAGGAAGCACTGGTTGATCGTCGACATGGCGCGCACGATCGCCAGTTCGTTGTCGCGGTCGATGGTACCCGTGAGCGTGGGGTGAAGAATCACCTCGGCGCCCATCACCGCCAGCGTACGAATGGTTTCGGGGAACCACATGTCGTAGCAGATCGAGACGCCGAAGCGGCCAACGTCCGGCACGTCGAACACGCAGTATTCCAGCCCCGGTGTCACACCTTCTTCGTAGGGATAGAAGGGGAACATCTTGCGATAGCGGGTCACGACCTCGCCTTGCGGGTTGATCACCGAGGCGGTGTTGTAGATCTTGTCGCCGGCCTTTTCAAAGACCGATCCCGGCAGCAGCCAGATGCCGTACTTGCGCGCCATCTCCTGCATTTCCGCTTCGAAATCGCTGGGGAACTCCTTTGCCGTGTATGTCAGGGGGCCGTAGGCACACAATTCGCTGAATACCACCATCTGAACCCACGGATAGAGGTTCATGGTGATGTCGAGCTTGAGTTTCATGTTTTCGACGTTCGACTGGACGGCCGAAACGTTCATCTGAATACCGGCGACTGCAAAGTTGTTCAAAGAATTTCTCCAGGAAGATGCGGAATGCTGGGCCGGCGTCTGGCGCGAACGGCCCCGGTGGATGCGCGAAAGGCGTGTCTTTCCGAGCGGGATAAACGCGGCGAAGGGCGGTTGGGAGCGCAGCCGCGCTGGCAAGCGCTTGCGCGCGCTTGGCGTGAGGTGCGCATTCTAGCAGGCGCCGAGATCGGCGCTCGGTCGCCGGGCACACAACTGCGCACCTCGATCGAGCGCCTGGCACCCCTTGGTGGCGTCAGCGTCTCGAGCATCGGCAATCCCGGTGAGCTGCCGAGCTTCCTCGCCGAGGTTTCGCGGTGCACGAATCCACCGAAGGAAGTGGCCTCGCCGTCCTCGCCCGGCCCTTGTCGAACGCAGGGCATTGCGGACAGGTGCGTGATCGGAATCCGACGATCGGTGGTGCCGCCTTTCCGCCCGCCAGAGGCACTCGGTCGGCTGAAGCCGGCCAGAGGGGCCGTCGGTCACCTGCAGGTGGTCGGTCCGCCGGCGGTCCCTGGTCGCCGTGCGCGACCCGCCCACGCCAGTTCGCCTGCGGCGCACTCCTGCCGTCGCCGACGAGGTCGCGGGGATGGCTGGAGCTGGTCGTCATGACTGCGCTCCTGCTTGGCTCAAGCGAGCAGGGCCTCGAGGCGGAAGCGGCCGATCCTGGCGATTTCGCGCAGACAGGTGCGGAACTCGGTGGTCCGGTCGTTCCTCAGGCGTGCTTCCATGGTGTCCATGATCTGGTGGCGGCTCAGGCCCTTCACCGCGATGACGAAGGGGAAGCCGAAGCGCTCGCGATAGGCGACGTTCAGCTTGCGCAGGCGCGCCAGTTCCCCGGCGCTGCACTGGTCGAGCCCGGCACCCTTCTGCTCGCCGATGGAGGCGCGGGTGAGCGTGCCCGCGGCGGCTTCCTTGCCGGCGAGTTCCGGGTGGGCGCAGATCAGGGCGAGCTGCTCGCCCTCGCTGGCCGCATCGACGCTGGCGACCATCGCGGCGTGCAGTTCGTCGATGCTGCCGAACGGGCGGCTCGACCAGGCGCGCTCGGCGACCCAGGGCGAGTGCTCGAAGATGTCGCCGAGGTGGGCGACGAAGTCGGCCCGGGACAGGTCGGAGAGAGCCGCAAGGGGGGCGGCTGCCTTGGGTCGGGTGGGGGTCATGTCGGTGTGTCCCTGCGTCGGTTTCCTCGCGCAGGCGCATTGTCGCGCGCCGGCGCGCTGTCCTCAGTCCCGCAGCCTTGCGCCCTGGGCGAACCAGGTGGCGATCAGCGTGCGTTCCTCGTCGGTGATCCTGGTCAGGTTGCCGAGCGGCATGTAGCCGCTGGCGACGGTCTCGGCGACCTTGGCGGCGTGCCGTCCGATCTGCTCGTCTGTCTCGAGCATTACGCCCTTCGGCGCCTGGGCAAAGCCCTGCTGCGTGGGCTGGGCAGCATGGCAGCTCACGCAACGCTGGTCGAGTACCTTGCGTACCGCCGAGTAGGCGATCTCGGCGCCGGTGGCGTCGACCGGCTTCGGCGCCATCAGCACGGCCAGCAACGCGAGCAGGGCCGTGCCCGAAGCCGGCAGCCACCACCTGAGCTCGCCACGGTGACGCAGCACGAAGAACTGACGGATCAGCACGCCGGCGAGCATGATCACGGTCAGGATCAGCCAGCCGTTCTTGCTCGCATAGGTCATCGGGTAATGGTTGCTGATCATGACGAAGAGCACCGGCAGCGTGAAGTAGGTGTTGTGTACCGAGCGCTGCCTGCCGATGATGCCGGGACGCGGGTCGACCGCTTCGCCGGCGCGGATCTGCCCGACCATGCGGCGCTGGCCGGGGATGATGTGGAAGAAGACGTTGGCCACCATCATCGTGCCCATCATCGCGCCGACGTGGATGTAGGCGCCACGGGCCGAGAACACCTGGTGCAGCAGCCAGTTGCAGGCGACGACGAAGACGAACACGAGCACCGCCAGCATGCCGTCTCGACCGAGCATGTTGCGGCACAGGACGTCGTACACGATCCAGCCGCCGACAAGGAAGGCGACCGAGATGCCGACCGCGGCGGGGGGGGTGAGCGCCATCACCCGGCTGTCGATCAGGTGGTTCGAGGCGCCGATCCAGTACATGACCGCCATCAGGCCCATGCCCGACATCCAGGTGGTGTAGGCCTCCCACTTCGACCAGTGCAGGTCCTTGCTGAGGGGCTCGCCCTTGGGGCCGGTGAGAAACTTCTGGCTGTTGTAGAAGCCGCCGCCGTGCACCGCCCAGAGTTCGCCGAAGACGCCGCGCCTCGCGTCCTCCGGCTTGTTCGGCGGCTTGAGCGAGTTGTCGAGCATGACGAAGTAGAACGAGGCGCCGATCCAGGCGGTGCCGGTGATCAGGTGCAGCCAGCGCAGCAGCAGGTTGGCCCAGTCGAGAAGATAGCTTTCCATGCCTGTTCTCTCGGTATCCGTGCGGGCTGATATCAGCTGCCGCGATAGGTGGAGTAGCTCCAGGGCGAGAGCAGCAGCGGTACGTGAAAGTGCTGGCCGGCGTCGGCGATGCCGAAGCGCAGCACGACCTCGTCGACGAACAGCGGCTCGGGCAGGTTCCGGCCCTGGGCGCGGAAATAGTCGCCGGCGGCGAACACGATCTCGTAGCGGCCGGTCTCGAAGTCGGCCCCCTCGAGCAGGGGCCTGTCGCAGCGGCCGTCGTCCTTGGTGACGGTGCGCGCGACCTCGCGCCGCTCGCCGTCGAGCCGGAACACGGTCACCCCGATGCCGGCGCCCGGCTTCCCGGTCGCGGTGTCCAGCACGTGCGTGGTAAGTCGTCCCATGCCGCTGTCTCCTTGCTCTCGTTCGGTCGATTGGGGTCGATCGCCAGTCTACGTCGCTTCGTGCTCGAGCCACTCATTTTGGTTTCATGAGCGATGGCTGCGGTGGCGAATCCTGGTGGCGGCAATCGGGGTGCCCCGGAGCGGGGTGGCCGGGAGGGCGGATGATGGTGTTCCGGCGCGGCGGCGACCCGGGGCACTGGTCTCCGCGGCAGGCATGAGGGATCATGCCCCGGTGGTCCGGAGCGCAGCGAGGGACCACCAAGCCATCGTACATCGGGAGCAAGGATGATCGACCTCTACACCGCGGCCACGCCCAATGGCCACAAGATTTCCATTGCGCTGGAAGAACTGGCGCTGCCCTACACGCTGCACGTCCTGGACTTGTCGAAGAAGGTGCAGAAGGAGGACTGGTTCCTGCGCATCAACCCGAACGGGCGCATCCCGGCGATCGTCGATCGCGACGAGGGCGATTTCGCCGTGTTCGAATCCGGCGCCATCCTGATCTACCTCGCCGAGAAGACCGGCCGCCTGATGCCCCCGGATCCGAAGGGGCGGTCGCGCGTGCTGCAGTGGCTGATGTTCCAGATGGGTGGCATCGGGCCGATGATGGGGCAGGCGAACGTCTTCTTCCGCTATTTTCCCGAGAAGATCCAGGCCGCGATCGATCGCTATCAGGGCGAGTCGAAGCGCCTGATGCGGGTGCTCGACCACCATCTGCGCGAGCACGAGTACCTCGCCGGCGATTATTCGATCGCCGACATCGCCAACTGGGCCTGGGTGCGCACCCACCGCTGGTCCGGTGTGGAGATCGACGATCTCCCCGACCTCAAGCGTTGGCGCGACCAGATCCGCGCGCGGCCTGCGGTCCAGCGCGGCATCGAGGCGCCGCCGTCGGCAGTGGACCTGGCCGCCGATGGCGAGGACAAGGCGCGCCAGTATTCCGAACAGAACCGCAACATGGTGGAAATGGGGCAGTCGCGCGCGGACGGCGTCTGACACCGCGATCGGCCAATGATCAGGGAGGAGAATCGGATGAAGCTTTTCGTATCGCCGCGTGCGCCCAACCCGCGCCGGGTGCAGATGTTGATCGCCGAGAAGGGCATCGGCGGAATCGAGCAGGAGATCGTCGAGATCGGCGCCGACCAGCACCGCAGCGAGGCCTTTCGCGCCAAGAGCCCGCTCGCCAAGGTCCCGGTGCTCGAACTCGACGACGGCCGTGTGCTCGGCGAGACGCGGGCGATCTGTACGTATCTGGAGGGGCGATTCCCGGAGCCCAATCTGATGGGGGTCGATTTCGACGAGCGCGCCTTCATCGAGATGGCGGACCGCCGCATGGAGCTTTACCTGTTCGGCGGCATCGCCAACTGCATCCGCCACACCCACCCGGGCCTGGCGCCGCTGGAGCAGCCGCAGTTTCCGGATTTCGGCCGTTCGCAGGGCGAGAAGGTGCGGGAGGTGGCGCGCTGGCTGGACGGCGAACTGGGCAGCCGGCCCTTCATCGCCGGTGGGCGCTTCACGATCGCCGACATCACCGCCTTCTGTGCCGTGGAGTTCGCCCGCGGCCTGATGAAGTTCCGCCCCGGCGCCGAGGGCATGGCCCACCTGCAGGCCTGGCGCGACCGCATCGCCGAGCGCCCGAGCGCCAGGGCCTGACCACGGCCGGGCCGTCGCGATCAGCCCTCGGGCGGCATGCGCAGCGGGATGGTCACCGGACCATCGTTGACCAGGTGCACCTTCATCTCGGCCGCGAACCGGCCAGTCTGCACCAGGGGGTGCGCGGCGCCCGCCCGGGCGACGAAATACTCGTAGAGCGCGCGGCCGTCCTCGGGCGAGGCGGCGGCGGTGAAGCTCGGACGGTTGCCGCCGCTGGTGTCGGCGGCGAGGGTGAACTGGCTCACGATCAGCAGCGCGCCGGACACGTCCTGGACCGAGCGGTTCATCTTGCCCGCCTCGTCGGCAAAGATCCGCAGGCGCAGCAGTTTCGCCAGCAGCTTGTCGGCCTGGGCGCGGGTGTCGCCGCGCTCGGCGCATACCAGCACCAGCAGGCCGGCGCCGATCGCGCCGGTGATTTCGCCATCCACCTCGACGCGCGCCTCGGACACGCGCTGCAACAGAGCCATCATGGGATACCGCCTGAGCCGGGTTGTGCTTTCGGGGGCGCACGGTAACGCCGCGCGGCCCCCGGAGCAAGCCCGGCGCGGAAGCGAAGCGGGCCGAGGGTGCTGCGGGGCTCAGCTGTCGGCGACGTCCGTGCTGCGCCCGAACAGCCTCAGCAGCAGCTTGCGCGTCTCGTCGAGCAAGAGCACCGATGCCGCCACCGCGGTCGCGATGCCCCAGTCGGCCAGGCTCAGGTCGACAGTGTTGAAGACCGCCTGCGCCGGCCCCCAGTGCACGACGACGACCTGCATCAACACCACGCCGAAGAGCGCGAGCCACAGCTTGCCGTTGGAGAAGAACTGGCGGTTGAAGGCGGTGCCGAACTCCGCGCGGGCGTTGAAGATATTGAAGAACTGGAAAAGCACGAAGGTGGTGAAGGCCAGCGTGACGGCATATTCGTGGCCGACCTCGCGTTCGCCCCAGGCGTAGGCCATCAGCGTGCCGGCCGCCATGGTCAGGCCGTAGAGGGCGACCCGCGACAGCCGCCGGGCGGTCAGGATCGCGGCCTCGGTCTTGCGCGGAGGCGCCTGCATGGCGCCGTCGCGCGCCGGCTCCACGCCCAGCGTCATCGCCGGCGGACCGTCCATGATGATGTTCACCCACAGGATCTGGACCGCGGTGAAAGGCGTCGGCAGGCCGAAGAGCGGGGCGCCGAGCACGGTCAGGATGGCGCCGATGTTGGTCGACAGCTGGAAACGGACGAACTTGACGATGTTGTCGTAGATCGCGCGGCCTTCCTTCACCGCATTGACGATGGTGGCGAAGTTGTCGTCCGTCAGCACCATGGACGCCGCCTCCTTGGTGACCTCGGTGCCGGTGATGCCCATGGCCACGCCAATGTCGGCCGCCTTCAGCGCAGGCGCGTCATTGACGCCGTCGCCGGTCATCGCGACGACATGGCCGCGCTTCCTCAAGGCGTTGACGATGCGCATCTTGTGCGCCGGGGCCACCCGCGCGAACACCGCCGTGCGCGCGATCAGCGCCTGCAGGCCGGGCTCGTCCAGGCCGTCGAGCTCGCGGCCCGAATGCACCTCGCCCTCGAGGCCGAGCTCGCGGGCGATGGCGGCGGCCGTGGTGGCGTGGTCGCCGGTGATCATCTTGACCTCGATGCCGGCCTCGCGGCAGGTGCGAATGGCTTCGCAGGCCTCGGGGCGGGGCGGGTCGATGATGCCGACCAGGCCGCACAGGCAGAGCTCCCCGGCCCATGCCATCGGATCGGCCGCCGGATCGAAGTCCGCGGCCGGAATGCTGCGGCCGGCCAGGGCGAGGACGCGCATGGCCTCCTGCGCAAGACCGGCGTTTTCGTCCTCGAACATGCGCCGTGCCGCGTCGTCCAGCGCCTGCTCGCCGTCGGCGGCGAGATAGCGGTCGGCGCGCGCGAGCAGCACGTCGGGCGCGCCCTTGACCCACATGCGGACGACATCGCCATCGCGGTGGAACGTGGCCATGAACTTGTGCGCCGAATCGAAGGGGATCTCGGCGATGCGGGGTGTCTGCTCGGCCAGCGCCTGCGCGCCCAGGCCTTGTTTGGCGGCCAGCGCCAGCAGTGCGCCCTCGGTGGGGTCGCCGATCAGCTCGCCGTCCTGGATGTGGGCGTCGGCGCACAGGGCGGCCGGCGCCAGGACGGCGAGGAGGTCGGGCAGGGGCTGGCCGTCGGCGGCCTCGATCGCGCCGCTGCCCTCGTAGCCCTCGCCGGAGACGTCGAAGCGGCGGCCGCGGTAGAACAGGGCACGGGCGCTCATCTGGTTGAGGGTGAGCGTGCCGGTCTTGTCCGAGCAGATGATCGTCGTGCACCCGAGCGTCTCGACCGCTGCGAGCTTCTTGACGATGGCGTTGCGCCGGGCCATGCGATGCATGCCGAGGGCGAGGGTCACGGTGACCACCGCGGGCAGGCCCTCCGGGATGGCCGCCACCGCCAGCGCGATCGCCGTCATGGCGGTGGTCGCCGGGTCGTCGCCGCGCAGCAGGCCGATGGCGAAGATCAGGCCGACGACGATGCCGGCGATGCCGGCCAGGCGCTTGCCCAGGCGGTCGAGCTGGACCTGCAGCGGGGTGGCCGCCTCCGCGGTTTCGGCGAGCATCCCGGCGAGACGGCCCATCTCGGTGTTCATGCCGGTGGCGACGACGAGCGCCTCGATGCGGCCACGGGTCACGACGGTGTTCATGAACACGAGGTTGCTGCGCTCTGCCAGCGCGGCGTCCTCGGCGACGGCCTCGGGCGACTTGCTCACCGGATGGGATTCGCCCGTCAGTGCCGCCTCGGCGACCTCGGCGGCGTGGGCGGCGAGCACGCGCGCGTCGGCCGGAATGCGGTCGCCGGCCTCGAGGAGCAGGATGTCGCCGGGGACGAGTTCGGCCGCGGCGATCTCGGCCGGCTGGCCGTCGCGGCATACCGTTGCAAGCGGCGCGAGCATGGAGCGCAGCGCGGCGAGCGCGGTCTCGGCCCGATGCTCCTGCATGAAGCCGAGCAGCGCATTGATCAAGACCACGGCACTGATGACCGCGGCATCCTTGATTTCGCCCACTGCGCCCGCCAGGATCGCCGCGCCGAGCAGGACGAGGATCAGCAGGCTCTTGAACTGGTCGAGGAACTTGCGCCAGGCCGCGCGCGGCGGCTTGCCGGCGAGGCGGTTGGGGCCGTGGCGTTCGAGCCGTGCGCGGGCCTCGGCGCTCGTCAGCCCGCAGCCGGCGTCGCTCGCCAGCCGGTTCGTGGCGTCGTCGGCCCCGAGCGCGTGCCAGGGTGTGTCGGCCGTCGCCTGCGCCGACGGCGGCGCGGAAGCGTCGCTGGTGCTCATCGCCGGGGCTTCTCCTCGTCGGCCGCGGTCGCGGCGGGGGCAGGGGCGCCCGGCGCGTCGAGCGCGGCTTCCTCTATCCATTCGCGCCACACGGCCATCAACACGGCAAGGATCACCGGGCCCAGGAACAGGCCCACCAGCCCGAATGCCGCCAATCCGCCGAGCACGCCGAACATCACCAGCAGGAAGGGGATGCGGGTCGCATTGCTGATCACCATCGGACGCACGACGTTGTCCACCGAACTGACCACCACAGCCCCCCACAGCAGCACGCCGATGCCGCCGACGGTGTCGCCGCTCGCCAGCAGCCAGAGGCCCACCGAGCCCCATGCGAACGGCGTACCGAACGGAATCATCGCCACCAGCGCGGTGAGCACGCCCAGCAGCACCGGCGCCTGGAGGTCCGCCCACCAATAGGCCAGGCCCGCCACCAGGCCCTGGGCGAGTGCTGTGGCGACCAGCCCCCAGACCACCGCCTTGGTCATGCCGCCGACGGCACTCAGGTAGCCGTCGATGCGGCTGCCGAGAAAGCGCTGCAGGACGCGATGCACCTGCTGCAGCACGTGCTCGCCATCGCGATACAGGAAGAACACCGTGATCAGGGCGAAGCCGAGCTTCGCCGTGTTGCGGCCGACGTCACCGACCAGGGCGACGAGATGGTCTGCCCCCTCCCGCATCCAGGGGCTGAACTGCGCGGCGAAGGCCTTGGGGTCGCCGACGAGCTGATCGAGCAGCCCCTGCAGGCGGTCGCCGACCCAGGGCAGGCCGCGGATGAACTCGGGCAGCAGCGGCGGACCCTGGGCGAGGCTGGCGCTGACGGCAGAGAACGCGAGACCGATTTCGACCTGCAGCATGGTTAGCATCCACAGCGCCGGCAGGACGAAGGCGGCCGTGAGCAGCACGGTCATGGCCAGCGCGCTCAGCGTGGTATGCGAGCCGAGGCGCCGGCGCAGCGGCACGTGGAGCGGCCAGGTGGAAAACGCGATGATGACCGCCCATGCCACCGGTACGATGAAGACGTGCAGCACCGCATAGCCGAGCGCGAGCAGACCGCCCAGCGTCAGGGCGAGAATGACGCGCCTGGTGATCCTGTCGGCAACCTGATCGATCATGCGCCGCTCGGCTCGTCCTGCGGACCGGTGGGCTGGCCGGGGGCGGGGTGCTCGGGCACCCGGCTCGCCAGCACCTTGTCCAGCCGCCTGCCATCGACATCCACCACTTCCAGTCGCCAGCCATCCCAGACAGCGACGTCTCCGGTGCCCGGCAGTCGGCCGAGCAGCCACATCATCATCCCCGACAGGGTTTGATAGCGACCCCGATCCTCCTCTGGAACGGTCTTCAGCTGCAGGCGGTCCTTCAACTCGGGGATCGGAATGAGGCCGTCGAGAAGCCACGAGCCGTCCTCGCGGCGAACCGCCCAGGCCTCGTCTCCCGCGCCCGCCTGGAACTCGCCGGTGACCGATTCGAGCAGGTCGTGCAGCGTGACCATGCCTTCGAGCTCGCCGTATTCATCGATGACGAAAACCATGTGGGTGGCCGAGGCGCGGAACTGATCGAGGACTTCCATCCCGGTCAGCGACTCGGGGACATAGACCGGCGGCTGCAGCTGATGGGTGAGATCCACTCCCGTTCCCCGCAGCGTCTGGCTCAACAGGTGCTTGGCACTGATGATTCCGAGGATGTCGTCGAGGCCGCCGCGGCAGACCGGAAAGCGCGAGTGCTCCGATGCCGCCATGAGGGCGAGATTCTCGTCGAGTGGGCGAGAGACGTCGACCCAGACGAGGTCCGAGCGCGGCACCATCAGCGAGCGGATCTGGCGCTGATCGAGGCGGAACACGTTTCGCACCATGTCGTGTTCGCTCTGCTCGATGACGCCGGCCTGCGAGCCTTCGTCGAGCATTGCATGGATCTCCTCCTCGGTGACGCTCGGCCCTTGCGTCTCGCGCTGGCCGAGCAGGCGCAGCAGCAAGGCGGTCGAGCCTGCCAGCAGGTGCACGAAAGGTCGCGTGGCGATCGACAGCAGATTCATCGGTCTGGCCACGAGGCGCGCGATGCCGACCGGGTCGATCTGGCCGATGCGCTTGGGCACCAATTCGCCGATGACGATCGAGAAATAGGTGATCACCACGACTACAAGGGCCGTGGCGCCGAACTCGCTGAAGTCCTGGTCGACGCCGAACGTCTGCAACCAGGCCGCGAGCGGACCGGCAAGTGCGGCCTCGCCGAGGATGCCGTTGAGGATACCGATGCAGGTGATGCCGACCTGCACCGTGGACAGGAAACGGTTGGGCTCCTCGCCCAGCTTCAGGGCGACCGCCGCCGCGCCGTCGCCTTCATCGGCGAGGCGTGCGAGGCGGGCGCGCCGGGCGGTGAGCAAGGCGATTTCGGACATGGCGAAGACGCCATTCAGGGTGATGAGAGCAATCAGGACAACGATTTCCATTGGGCGGTCGGACAACAGGGGTTGTATGCGGCTGCTGGCTGGCTCGCAGCCAGAGCGGGACTGGCGGCACAATGTCCGTTTTCAGCATGGATGACAAGACATGACCGTCAGGACGATCCTCCGCATGGGCGATGCGCGCCTGCTGCAGCCGGCCGAGCCGGTGCGCGAATTCGGCACGCCGGCGCTCGCCGGGCTCATCGGCGACATGTTCGACACCATGGCGGCGGCCGGCGGGGTCGGCCTCGCCGCGCCGCAGATCGGTGTGGGCCTGCAGCTGGTGATCTTCGGCTTCGAGCACAGCGAGCGCTATCCGGACGCGCCCCCCGTGCCGCGCACGATCCTGCTCAACCCGCTCATCACCCCGCTGGGGGACGAGGAGGAGGAAGACTGGGAGGGCTGCCTGTCGGTGCCGGGCCTGCGCGGGGTCGTGCCGCGCCATCGACGCATCCGCTACCAGGGCTTCGACCCCGAGGGCCGCGCGATCGACCGCAGCGTCGAGGGATTTCACGCCAGGGTGGTGCAGCACGAGTGCGATCACCTGGCCGGCATGCTCTACCCGATGCGCATCCGCGACTTCAGTCGCTTCGGCTATACCGAGGTGCTGTTCCCGGAAGGCGAGGGCGAGGTGCCGGCGGAGTGAGCGCAAGCTGATCCGCCGCGTGGCACGCCTTGCCTCCGGGATCCTGGCGGCGGCTGGCGTCGCCGGCGATCTGTTATCTTTGCGCCATGCAGCCGATCATTTCCGTCGCCGGCCTTTCCAAGACCTACGCCTCCGGCTTCAAGGCGCTCGACCACATCGACCTCGACATCCGCAGCGGCGAGATCTTCGCCCTGCTCGGACCCAACGGCGCGGGCAAGACGACGCTGATCAGCATCATCTGCGGCATCGTCAACCCGGGCGAGGGCCAGGTGCTGGTGGGCGGGCACGACATCGTCGCCGACTACCGCGCCGCGCGCGCGATGATCGGCCTGGTGCCGCAGGAATTGACCACCGATGCGTTCGAGACCGTGTGGGGCACGGTGAGCTTCTCGCGCGGCCTGTTCGGCAAGCCGGCCGATCCGGCACACATCGAGAAGGTGCTCAAGGACCTGTCGCTGTGGAACAAGAAGGACAACAAGCTGCTCACGCTGTCGGGCGGCATGAAGCGCCGCGTGCTGATCGCCAAGGCGCTGTCGCACGAGCCCAAGATCCTGTTCCTCGACGAACCCACCGCCGGTGTCGACGTCGAACTGCGGCGCGACATGTGGCAGCTGGTGCGCTCGCTGCGCGAGACCGGGGTCACCGTGATCCTGACCACGCACTACATCGAGGAGGCCGAGGAGATGGCCGATCGAATCGGCGTGATCAACCGCGGCAGGATCATCCTGGTGGAGGACAAGGTCGAGCTCATGCGCAAGCTCGGTCGCAAGCAGCTCACGCTGCACCTGCAGGAGACGCTGGACGGGATTCCGCCGGCGCTCGCGCGCCATCGCCTCGAACTCGCATCCGGCGGCAGCGAGCTGATCTACACCTACGACGCCGAGGGCGAGCGCACCGGCATCATCGAGCTGCTGAAGGAGCTTTCGGCCGCCGGCATCGGCTTCAAGGACCTGAACACCTCGCAGAGCTCGCTCGAGGACATCTTCGTCAGTCTGGTCCATGGTGGGAAATGAGTGGCGGCAAATGAGGACATGCGGATGAACTGGCACGCGATGCGCGCGATCTACCTGTTCGAGATGGCGCGGACCCGGCGCACGCTGCTGCAGAGCATCGTCGCGCCGGTGATCACGACCTCGCTGTACTTCGTCGTCTTCGGCTCGGCAATCGGCTCGCGCATCCCCGAGATCGAGGGCGTGAGCTACGGCGCCTTCATCGTGCCCGGCCTGATCATGCTGTCGCTACTTACCCAGAGCGTGTCGAACGCCTCGTTCGCGATCTTCTTCCCGAAGTTCTCGCGCACGATCTACGAACTGCTGTCGGCGCCGGTGTCGCACCTCGAGATCGTGCTGAGCTACGTCGGCGCGGCGGCGACCAAGTCGATCCTGCTCAGCCTGGTCATTCTCGCCACCGCCAGCATGTTCGTGCCGCTGCGCGTCGATCATCCGCTGTGGATGCTGTCCTTCCTCGTCCTCACCGCGGTGACCTTCAGCCTGTTCGGCTTCATCATCGGCATCTGGGCGGACAACTTCGAGAAGCTGCAGCTCGTGCCGCTGCTCATCATCACGCCGCTGACCTTCCTCGGCGGCAGCTTCTATTCGATCAACATGCTGCCGCCGATCTGGCGGACGGTGACCCTGTTCAACCCGGTGGTGTACCTGGTCAGCGGCTTTCGCTGGAGCTTCTACGGCAGCGCGGATGTCGGCGTCGGCGTCAGCCTGGCGATGACCTTCCTGTTCCTCGCCATCTTCCTGGTCATCGTGACCTGGATGTTCCGCACCGGCTACCGGCTCAAGACCTAGGCCGGGCGGCGCGCCACCAACCACCGCCGGTTCAGCCGGCCAGCGCCTCGCGCACCCAGGCATTGGCCTGCCTGGCATCGAAGCCGGTGCCGAACTTCGCCTTCAGCGCCGCCATCACCACGCCCATCGACTTCGGGCTGCGGTCGGCGAGGCCGGCGACGGTCTCGGCGATCACCGCCTTGACCTCGTCCTCGCTCGCCATCGGCGGCAGGTAGGCGGACAGCACCAGCGACTCCTGCTCCAGCGCGGCGCGCCGGTCCGCATCCTTGATCACCGCCAGTGCTTCCTGGTTGTTCTTGAGGAACTTGCGGATCGTCGCCTGCACCTCGTCGTCGCTGCTTTCGCGGTTGCCGGCGTTCTTGCCGACCATCTCCGCCTCGCCGATCAGCGTGCTCAGCAGGGTTCCGCGCACACCGTCGCCGGCCTTGCGGGCGAGCAGTGCGTCCTTCTTCAGTTGTGCCAGTAGGCTCATGGAAACGCTCCTTGGTGGGTCTTTGCTGCCGGCGGGGGCAACTCGGCGACATGAACGCGAGTTTAGCGCAGCGCATCGGCGTTCGCGCTCGTGCCTGCCGGCGCCGGTGTCCGCGCTGCAGGCGCTAGCGGACGCCGAAATGATGAACGGGGGCGATGCCTTGCGGCACCGCCCCCGTTCATGTTGCCGGCTGAAGGCGGTCCTGCCTCAGCTGAAGACCCACAGCGCCACCAGCGAGATGCTGGGGA
>JBFGUQ010000012.1:0-15642 GCA_041565515.1 Rhodocyclaceae bacterium
ATCGCCTTGCTTCCCCCGCGAACGCCCTCCGCTCGGCACGTCAGAAGTTGCTCACCGCGGCCCCGCCAGCGCCCCCGCACCGCCGCGGGCGCTCAACGGACGGCCTGGTTGGCCGGAGCAGATCTACTCGATGTGATACCGCCGCTGCACCACGCGGAAGCGGTTGGCAACGAAGGCGGCGTCCGAATAGCTCGCGTTGGCGGCCGGGTTCATGCCCACGCCGTGGTAGTCGGAGAAGGCCGCCGACTGGTTCACGAACACGCCGCCGGCGAGATTGATCGACAGCGCCACGCCGGCGCGCCAGGTGGCCTCGGTCATGGCGTCGATCACTTCCTGCTTGGTGGAATAGAGCCCCACGGTGAGCGCGCCGTGCGCCTTGACCAGGCGTTCGGACAAGGCCACGGCAGACGCGCCGTCGGCCACCTTGACGACGAAGCTCACCGGGCCGAAGCGCTCTTCCATGTAGCTCTTCTCGTCGGCTGCGTCGCACGCCAGCAGCACCGGCGTGCGCACTTCGGCGTGCGGAAACTCGGGGTGGTCGATCTTTTTCGATGCCAGCACGATGCGGCCGTACTCGCCGGCCTCGCCGATGCGCTGCAGCGTGGCCTCGGATTGGATCGCGCCCAGCACCGCAGTGGCGACGGCCGGGTCGGACAGGAACTTGTCGATCGCCGCGCCCAGGTCGGCCGCGACCTCGTCGAAGCTCTTGTGACCCTGGTCGGTGTCGATGCCTCCTGCCGGCACCAGGATGGCCTGGGTGGTGGTGCACATCTGGCCGGAGTAGAGGCTGAGCGTGAACGCGAGGTTGCGCAGCATCGCCTTGTAGCTGTCGGTGGACTCGATGACGACGTTGTTCACGCCGGCCAGCTCCGCGTACACCTGGGCCTGTCTGGCATTGTCGAGCAGCCACTGGCCGAACACGTTGCTGCCGGTGAAGTCGATCGACTTCACCGCCGGGTGGGTGGCGAGCGCCTGGGTGGCGGCGCGCTTCTCGACCACCGCGAGGCTGACGAGGTTGGGGTCGAGGCCGGCTTCGGCGAGCACCTCGCGGGCGATCTTCACCGTCATCGCCGCGGGCAGGATGGCGTTGCTGTGCGGCTTGACGACCACCGGGTTGCCGGTGGCCAGCGTCGCGAACAGGCCCGGATAGGTGTTCCAGGTCGGGAAGGTGCCGCAGCCGACCACCATGCCGACGCCACGGCCGACGATCTCGAAGTGCTTCTTCATCTTCAGCGGCGGGTTCTTGCCCTGCGGCTTCTCCCATACCGTCTCCGCCGGAACGCGGCTCATCTCGTCCCAGGCGTAGGTCACCGCCTCCAGGCCGCGGTCCTGGGCATGCGGGCCGCCGGCCTGGAAGGCCATCATCCAGCCCTGGCCGGTGGTCATCATGACCGCGTGGGCGATCTCGAAGCTGCGCTTGTTGAGGCGGTCGAGAATCTCGAGGCAGACGCCGACGCGGCCGGCCGCACCGACGGCACGCCAGCCGTCCATCGCCGCCTGGGCGGCGGTGATCAGCGCCTCGGGCTCGCACACGGGATAGCGCACGCCCATCTCGATGCCGTAGGGCGAGCGCTCGGGTGCGGCCCAGCCCGTCTGGCCCGGCTGATCGAGCACGAAGTCCTTGCCGAGGCAGGCCTCGAAGGCCCGCTTGCCGTCCTCGGCCGCGGTCTCGCCGTACACCCGGGGGCTGGGCATTTCCGCATAAGGCGTCCAGTAGCCGCGGCCATGAATGGCGTTGACGGCAGCCTCGAGCGTGGCCTTGTGTTTCTCGAACAGCGGGTGGGTCATCGATGTCTCCTCTTGACGGATCGTTGTCGCTGCGTGTGCCGTCGCATTGTGGCAGCGCTGCGGGTGTTTTGGCTTGGGACGGGCTCTTAGTGCAAGCCCGGGAAACTTCAACTAGAAATAAGTTGTTTTTTGATATGGATCAAGATTACTATTGATCAACCGGTCGGTCAAACATAGAATCGGCCGACCGAAAACACACAGATCGACGACTCGGCAGGCGGGGCCGCGAGGCGCGGATGCAGCGCCGCCGCCCGCCTTCGCAGGCGCCGGGAAACGTGGAGAGAGACCGTGGAGACAGACACATGAGCGCAAGCTTCGAGACTATCCGTTTCGATGTCAGCGAGCGGGTTGCCACCCTGACGCTGAACCGTCCCGACCGCCTCAACAGCTTCAACGAACGGATGCACGCTGAAGTGCGCGAGGCGCTGGCGCAGGTCGAGGCCGGGCGCCAAGCGGGGACCGTGCGGGTGTTGCTGATCACCGGCGCCGGGCGCGGTTTCTGCGCCGGGCAGGACTTGTCGGATCGCTCCGTCGGTGCCGGCGACGCCGCGCCGGACCTCGGTGCCTCGGTCGAGAAGAACTACAAGCCCTTGGTCACCACCCTGCGCTCGCTCGAGCTACCCGTCATCTGCGCCGTCAATGGCGTGGCCGCAGGCGCCGGCGCCAACCTGGCGCTGGCCTGCGACCTCGTCTTCGCCGCGCGCTCGGCCAGCTTCATCCAGGCCTTCTGCAAGCTCGGGCTCATCCCCGATACCGGTGGTACCTGGATCCTGCCGCGCCTGCTCGGGCCGGCGCGCGCCATGGGCCTCGCACTGCTGGGCGACAAGGTCTCGGCCGAGCAGGCGGAGGCGTGGGGCATGATCTGGAAGTGCGTCGACGACGAGGCCCTGATTCCGGCGGTGCACGAGCTTGCGGCGCAGATGGCCAGCGGTCCGACCTTCGGCTTCGCCCAGACCAAGAAGGCGATCTGGACCAGTTCCAGCCGCGACTTCGAGGCCCAGCTCGACGTCGAGCGCGACCTGATGCGGGCCTGCGGCCAGTCGAACGACTACCGCGAAGGTGTTGCCGCCTTCATGGAAAAGCGCGCGCCGCGCTTCGAGGGCAAGTGATCGTGGCCGCTCTGGACAGCAACACCAGGGTCCTGGTGATCGGCGCCGGCGCGATGGGCGCCGGTATCGCCCATGTTGCGGCGCTCGCCGGCCACCCGGTCTACCTGTACGACACCCGCGCCGAGGCGATCGACCAGGGCCTAGCCGGCATCGGCCGCGATCTGGCCTTCCTGGTGTCGAAGGGCAGGCTCGACGAGGCCAGGCGCGAAGCGGTGCTGGCGCGAATCAAGCCGGTCACCGAGCTCGCCGCGGCGAAGGACGCCGGCCTCGCGATCGAGGCCATCGTCGAGAACCTCGAGGTCAAGCAGAAGCTCTTCCTGCAGCTCGAGAGCCTGCTCGGCGCCGAGGCGATCCTCGCCTCCAACACCTCGTCGCTGTCGATCACCGCGATGGCTGCGCCGCTGGCGCGGCCGGAGCGCCTCGCCGGCCTGCATTTCTTCAACCCGGCGCCGCGCATGAAGCTGGTGGAGGTCGTCTCCGGCCTCGCCACCGGGCGCGCGGTCGCCGAAGCGCTGCATGACACGGCGACGGCATGGGGCAAGGTCGCGGTGCATGCGACCTCCACCCCGGGCTTCATCGTCAATCGCGTCGCCCGACCGTACTACGCCGAGGCACTGCGCGTGCTCGGCGAGAAGGCCGCCGCGCCGGCCACGGTGGACGCGGCGATGCGAGAGGCCTGCGGCTTCCCGATGGGGCCGTTCGAACTGATGGACCTGATCGGCCACGACGTGAATTTTGCCGTCACCCGCTCGGTCTTCGAGGCCTACTTCGGCGACAAGCGCTTCACCCCCAGCCTGATCCAGCAGGAACTCGTGCTCGCCGGCCGCCTCGGGCGCAAGAGCGGGCGCGGCTTCTACGACTACGCGCCGGGCGCGGCCAAGCCTGCGGTGGTCACCGAAGCAGCGCAGCCAGCCGAGGCGCGCGCGATCGCGGCCGGCCCGCTCGGCGTGGCCGAGCCGCTGGCCGAACGCCTGGCCGCGGCGGGGGTGGTGCTCGAACGCAAGGCCGGCGGCGGCTGGCTCGAGATCGGCGGCGCGCGCCTGGCATTGTCGGACGGACGCAGCGCCACCCGCCGCGCGGCCGAGGAGGACATCGCCGACCTGGTGCTGTTCGACCTCTGCCTCGACTACGCGACGACGCCGCGGATCGTGCTTGCGCCGGCGGACCAGTGCGCGCCGGCGGCGTTCCACTCGGTCGTCGGCACGCTGCAGCGTGCCGGCCTGGCGGTGACGCGCATCGACGACGTCGCCGGCCTGATCGGCCTGCGCACCGTGGCGATGCTGGCCAACGAAGGCGCCGACGCGGTGCTGCAAGGCATCGGCACGGCGGCCGACATCGACACCGCGATGCGTTACGGCACCAACTACCCCAGAGGGCCGCTGGCCTGGGCCGATGCCCTCGGCGTGGGCTTCGTCGCCCGCGTGCTGGCGAACCTGCGCGAACACTACGGCGAGGAGCGCTACCGCGTGTCGCCGCTGATCCAGAGAAAGCACCACAACGGAGCGGGTTTCCATGAGTGAAGCACAGTACCGCGACCTCGCATCCGGCCTCGATCCGCAGACCCTGGCCGAGCGCGTGCGCGATGGCATGTTCGCCAACGACCAGGCCTCGAAGGGCCTGGGCATGAGCTTCGATGCGATCGCCCCGGGCTACGCCAAGATGCGCATGACCGTGCGCGAGGACATGCTCAACGGCTTTCGCATCTGCCACGGCGGCTTCATCACCACGCTGGCCGATTCCGCCTTCGCCTTCGCCTGCAACAGCTACAACGAACAGACGGTGGCCTCCGGGGTCGCGCTCGACTTCATGGCGCCCGGGCGTCCAGGCGACGTGCTGATCGCGGAGGCGAGGGAGGTCTTCCTCGCCGGGCGCACCGGCGTGTACGACATCACGGTGACCAACGACAGGGGCGAGCTGCTCGCGGTGATGCGCGGGAAGTCGTACCGAATCAAGGGTCGGCCGGTGGTCGAACTCTGAGCAGCACCCACACACAAGAATTGAACGGACCAACAAGACAGGGAACCGAGGAGACGAAGATGCCGGTGAACACCTATTCCCCGCCCGAGCTCGAGCCGATCGAGAAGGCGAGCATCGACGAGCTGCGCGCGCTGCAGCTCGAGCGCCTGAAGTGGAGCGTGCGCCACGCCTACGACAACGTCGCCCACTACCGCAAGGCCTTCGATGACAAGGGGGTGCATCCGGACGAGCTCAGGACGCTGGAGGACCTGGCGAAATTCCCCTTCACGACCAAGCACGACCTGCGCGACAACTACCCCTTCGGCCTGTTCGCGGTGCCGATGAACCGGATCGCCCGCGTACACGCCTCCTCCGGCACCACCGGCAAGCCCACCGTGGTCGGCTACACGCTGAAGGACATCGACACCTGGGCCAATGTGGTGGCGCGCTCGATTCGCGCCTCGGGTGGCCGCCCCGGCGACATGGTGCACATCTCCTACGGCTACGGCCTGTTCACCGGCGGCCTCGGTGCGCACTACGGCGCCGAGCGGCTGGGTTGCGCGGTGGTGCCGATGTCGGGCGGCCAGACCGAGAAGCAGATCCAGATCATCCAGGACTTCAAGCCCAAGATCATCATGGTGACGCCGTCCTACATGCTGACCATCCTCGACGAGATGGAAGCGCGCGGCATCGACCCGAAGAGCACCTCGCTCGAGATCGGCATCTTCGGCGCCGAGCCCTGGACGCCGGCGATGCGCCTGGCGGTGGAGGCGCGCGCCGGCATCGACGCGGTCGACATCTACGGCCTGTCCGAAGTGATCGGGCCGGGCGTGGCCAACGAATGCGTCGAGACCAAGGACGGCCCGACCATCTGGGAGGACCATTTCTACCCCGAGATCATCAATCCCGACACCGGCGAGGTGGTGGCCGACGGCGAGGAAGGCGAGCTGGTGTTCACCTCGCTGAGCAAGGAGGCGATGCCGGTGATCCGCTACCGCACGCGCGACCTCACCCGCCTGCTGCCGCCCACTGCGCGCAGCATGCGGCGCATGGCCAAGATCACCGGCCGCTCCGACGACATGCTGATCATCCGTGGCGTGAACGTGTTCCCGACCCAGATCGAGGAGCTCATCTGCAAGATGCCCAAGCTCGCGCCCCAGTATCTGCTCGAACTCGACAAGCAGGGCCACATGGATACGCTGACGGTGAAGGTCGAGGTCAACCCCGAGGCTAACGTCGGTCGCCACCCGGAGCAGAGGGAAGCCCTGGCGAAGGAACTGACCCACCAGATCAAGAGCCTCGTCGGGGTGTCGTGCAAGGTCGTCGTCGGCGAGCCGTTCAGCATCGAGCGCGTCACGGTCGGCAAGGCCAAGCGCGTGATCGATCGCCGGCCCAAGGAGCAATGAACCTCCCGCGGCCTGCCATTCGGCAGCGCCACGCGTGATTTCCACAAGGAGTCAATCATGTACACACAGTCTCTCAGCATTCCCGACGGCGACGCCAAGAACACGCGCGCGGTCGAAAACGCCGACTACCTGGCCGAGTTCAACGCCAAGATCGACGCCGGCGGCTTCATCGAACCCAAGGACTGGATGCCCGAGGCCTACCGCAAGACGCTGGTGCGCCAGATCAGCCAGCACGCCCACTCCGAGATCGTCGGCATGCTGCCCGAAGGCAACTGGATCACGCGCGCGCCCTCGCTCAAGCGCAAGGCCATCCTGCTCGCCAAGGTGCAGGACGAGGGCG
This sequence comes from Rhodocyclaceae bacterium, assembly GCA_041565515.1. Classification (GTDB taxonomy): domain Bacteria; phylum Pseudomonadota; class Gammaproteobacteria; order Burkholderiales; family Rhodocyclaceae; genus Thauera. The sequence goes on from JBFGUQ010000012.1 coordinate 6,600, forward strand.
GCCACGGCCTCTACCTGTACGCCGCGGCGGAGACGCTCGGCGTGTCTCGCGACGAACTCACCGAGGCGCTGCTGTCGGGCAAGGCCAAGTACAGCTCGATCTTCAACTATCCGACGCTCACCTGGGCCGATATCGGCGTGATCGGCTGGCTGGTCGACGGCGCCGCGATCATGAACCAGATCCCGCTGTGCAAGTGCAGCTATGGCCCCTATGCACGCGCCATGATCCGCGTCTGCAAGGAGGAGTCCTTCCACCAGCGCCAGGGCTACGACCTGCTGCTGCAGATGATGAAGGGCACCGACGAGCAGCGCGAGATGGTGCAGGACGCCGTGAATCGCTGGTGGTTCCCGTCGATCATGATGTTCGGCCCGCACGACAAGGACAGCCACCACGCCGAGACCGCGCGCTGGGGCATCAAGCGCATCACCAACGACGACCTGCGGCAGAAGTTCGTCGACGCCACGGTGAAGCAGGCCGAGGTGCTCGGCGTGAGCCTGCCCGACCCGGCGCTGAAGTGGAACGAGGAGCGCGGCCATTACGACTTCGGCGACATCGACTGGGATGAGTTCTGGAACGTCGTCGGCGGCCATGGCCAGTGCAACGTCGATCGCCTGGCCGAACGCAACAAGGCCTGGGACGACGGCGCCTGGGTGCGCGAGGCCGCCATTGCCCACGCCGAAAAGCAGGCCGCCCGCGAGCGGCAGGCGGCCTGAAGCCTGCCCATAGACGATAACGAGAGGAGTACAGACATGGAACGCAAGGAATGGCCGCTGTGGGAGGTCTTCATCCGCAGCCGTAACGGCCTCGACCACAAGCACTGCGGCAGCGTGCACGCCCCCGACGCGACGATGGCGCTGCAGATGGCGCGCGACGTCTATACCCGCCGCCTCGAAGGCGTGTCGATCTGGGTGGTGAGGGCCTCCGACATCGTCGCCGCCGATCCGGACGCCAAGCCCGAGCTGTTCGATCCGGCCGAGGACAAGATCTATCGCCACCCGACCTTCTACCAGCTGCCCGAAGAAGTTAACCACATGTGAGGGTGGACGAGATGACGCAACAAGACACCGCAACACCCGAGCATGTCGAGTACGTGCTGCGCCTCGGCGACAACGCGCTGATCCTCGGCCAGCGCCTGTCCGAATGGTGCGGCCGCGCACCGGTGCTGGAAGAAGACCTCGCGCTCGCCAACATGGCGCTCGACCTCATCGGCCAGGCCCGTCTGCTGCTGAGCCACGCCGGCAAGCTTGAGGGCAAGGGCCGCGACGAGGACCAGATGGCCTTCCTGCGCGTCGAGCGCGACTACCGCAATCTCACCCTGGCCGAAGTGCCGAACGAGGATTTCGGCCGCACAACGGTGCGCAACTTCCTCTTCAGCGCCTTCCAGGTGCTGCTGTGGGAGAAGCTCGGTCGCTCGTCCGACGCCGAGCTCGCCGCGATCGCCGCCAAGAGCCTGAAGGAGGCGCGCTACCACCTGACGCACGCCGCCGAGTGGGTGATCCGCCTCGGTGACGGTACCGAGGTGTCGCACCAGAAGGCGCAGGCCGCGCTCGATTACCTGTGGCCCTACACCGCCGAGCTGTTCGTCGCGAGCCCGACCGACGACGCCATCGCCGCGGCCGGCATCGGCCCGGCGTGGAGCGAGCTCGAAGCCGCCTGGGAGGCGTCGGTGCTGCCGGTGCTGGCCGAGGCGACCCTGGTCGTGCCGGCGCGCACGCCGTTCAAGAGCTTCGGCAAGTTCGGCCGCCATTCCGAGCACATGGGCCATCTGCTGGCAACGATGCAGTACATGCAGCGCACCTACCCGGGCGCGACCTGGTGACGCCATGCTGAGCGAAGCCCAGGCCTGGAAGGTCCTCGACAGCGTGCCCGACCCCGAAGTGCCGGTGGTGTCGGTGGTCGAGCTCGGCATCGTGCGCGAGCTCCACTGTCGCGCCGATGGCATCACGGTGGTGGTGACGCCGACCTATTCCGGCTGCCCGGCCACCGAGGTCATCGGCCAGACCATCCGCGACAGCCTGACGGCGGCCGGCGCCGGCCGGGTCGAGCTCGAAACCCGGCTCGACCCGGCCTGGACCAGCGACTGGATCGGCGAGGCGGCACGCGAGAAGCTGCGCGCGTACGGCATCGTGCCCCCCACCGGCAAGGCGGCCGTCGGCGCTGCGCAGCCGATCCGCTTCGTCCGCAAGACGCTCACCTGTCCGCGCTGCGGATCGAACGACACCGAGCGCCTGTCCGAGTTCGGCTCGACGGCGTGCAAGGCCACCTACCGCTGCAAGTCCTGCCTCGAACCCTTCGAATATTTCAAGCCGATCTGACCGTTCCGGCCGGGATGACGGCCGCAGATGGGTACCGGAGACACACGCAATGACGACACCCCCCAGATTCCATCCGCTCAAGGTCGCCGAGGTGCGGCGCGAGACCCCGGAGGCGATCAGCCTGCGCTTCGACGTCCCGGCCGAGCTGGCCGCCGACTATCGTTTCGTGCAGGGCCAGCACCTGAACCTGAAGGTGAAGCTCGACGGCGAGGAGCTGCGTCGCTCGTATTCGATCTGCGCCGGTGTCGACGACGGCGAACTGCGGGTCGCGATCAAGCAGATCGACGGCGGCCGCTTCTCGACCTGGGCCAACGGCGCGATCAAGGTCGGCGACGTGTTCGAGGTGATGACGCCGGAAGGGCGCTTCCACACCGAACTCGATCCGGCCAACGCCAACCACTACGTGGCCTTCGCTGCCGGCAGCGGCATCACGCCGATCATGTCGCTGATCAAGACCACGCTGCGCGCCGAGCCCGACAGCCGCTTCACGCTGGTGTACGGTAACCGCCGCCAGAGCAGCGTGATCTTCGCCGAGGCGCTCGAGGAGCTGAAGGACCGCTACCTGACCCGCTTCACGCTGTATCACGTGTTCTCGCGTGAGGAGCAGGAGGTGCCGCTGTTCAACGGCCGGCTCGACCAGGCGCGGGTGGCCTCCTTCCTCGACACCCTGATTCCGGCCGATACCATCGACGCCGCCTTCATCTGCGGCCCGGGGGCGATGATCGACGAGGTCGAGGCCGGACTGCTCGGCGCCGGCCTGGCGCCCGAGCGCATCCACCTAGAGCGCTTCGGCGTCCCCGACAGCGCCGCGCCGCACCATGTCGAGCCGGGCGACGCCCCGCAGGCATCGATCACGATCATCGCCGACGGCCTCAAGCGGGTGATGGACTTCCGTGCCGAGGATCCGTCGATCCTCGACGTGGCGCTGCGCGCGGGCATGGACCTGCCGTACTCGTGCAAGGGCGGCGTATGCTCCACCTGCCGCGCCAAGGTGCTCGAGGGCAAGGTCCGTATGGACAAGAACTACACCCTCGAACAGCCCGATATCGACGCCGGCTACGTGCTTACCTGCCAGGCCCATCCGCTGACCGAGCGGGTGGTGATCAGCTACGACGATCGCTGAGGACCGCGACCGCATGCGGTCGTCCGCTCGACTGTCGGGTGAGCGGACTCATCCGACAGCAGGGCAGAGGGAACATGGCAAGGGGAAAATCTCACAGTTTCGAACAGCAGCGCGGCGTCATCCTGACCGAGGCCGCGCGGCTGTTTGCCGACCGCGGCTTCCACAACGCCTCGATGGCGGAACTGGCAAAGGCCTGCGGCGTGTCGAAGGCGCTGCTCTATCACTACTACCGCGACAAGGAGCAGATCCTGTTCGACATCGCCGACAGCTACATCGACCGGCTGCTGGCGATCGTCGCAGCCGTCGATGCGCAGGACCTCGACCCCGAGGCGCAGCTGTCCGAACTCGTGCTGCGCTTCATGGCCGAGTACGAACATTCGCAGTGCCAGCACATGGTGCTGGTGCAGGACGTGAAGTTCCTCCAGGCCGAACAGGCCGAGATGGTCACCGCCAAGCAGCGCAAGGTCGTCGCCGCCTTCGCCGCGACGATCGAAGGACTCGAGCCGGGGCTGAAGAAGCGCCAGCTCGACAAGCCGGTGGCGATGATCCTGTTCGGCATGATCAACTGGACCTTCACCTGGCTGAAGGCGGACGGGAGGCTCACTTACGTCGATATGGCGCCGGTGGTCACGACCATCCTGCTCGACGGCGTCAGGGGGCTGAACAGAACGGGCGGCAAGACCGGGCCGAACAGGGCCGCGTCGAAGGCGCAGGACACCACCCAGGCCGCCGCTGCGGCCGGCAAGGAAGCAAGAGGGAGAACAGGGGCATGAACGAGGTTTTCATCTGCGACGGCATTCGAACGCCCATCGGTCGCTACGGCGGCGCGCTGGCGGCCGTTCGCACCGACGATCTTGCCGCGCTGCCGATCCGGGCGCTGATCGAGCGCAACCCATCGGTCGATTGGGCGGCAGTCGATGACATCTACTACGGCTGTGCCAACCAGGCCGGCGAGGACAACCGCGACGTCGCGCGCATGGCCGGCCTGCTCGCCGGGTTGCCGATCGACGTGCCGGGCTCGACGCTCAACCGCCTGTGCGGGTCGGGGATGGACGCCCTGGGTACCGCGGCGCGCGCGATCAAGGCCGGCGAGACCGAGCTGATGATCGCCGGCGGCGTCGAGAGCATGAGCCGCGCGCCCTTCGTCATGGGCAAGGCCGACAGCGCGTTCTCGCGCGCGGCGAAGATCGAGGACACCACGATCGGCTGGCGCTTCGTCAATCCGCTGATGAAGGCGAAGTACGGCATCGACTCGATGCCCGAGACGGCGGAGAACGTCGCCACCGACTTCGACATCGGCCGCGCGGACCAGGACGCCTTCGCACTGCGCAGCCAGCAGCGCTACGCCGCCGCGGCGGCGCGGGGCTTCTTCACCGGGGAGCTGTGTCCGGTCGAGATCCGGCGCAAGAAGGGTGAGCCGATCGTCGTCTCGGCAGACGAGCATCCGCGCGAGACGACCATCGAGACCCTGGGCAAGCTCAGGGGCGTGGTGCGCCCCGACGGCTCGGTGACGGCCGGCAATGCCTCCGGCGTGAACGACGGCGCGGTGGCGCTGCTCGTGGCCTCGGCCGCCGCGGCGCACAAGCATGGCCTCAGGCCGCGCGCCCGCATCGTCGCCATGGCCACCGCCGGCGTCGAGCCACGCATCATGGGCATCGGCCCGGCGCCGGCGTCGGTGAAGGTGCTGGCAAAGGCCGGCCTCAGCCTCGACCAGATGGACGTCATCGAGCTCAACGAGGCCTTCGCCGCCCAGGCGCTCGCCGTCCTGCGCAAGCTCGGCCTGCCGGACGACGCCGCGCAGGTGAATCCCAACGGCGGCGCGATCGCGCTCGGCCACCCGCTCGGCGCTTCGGGCGCGCGCCTGGTGCTCACCGCGCTGCGCCAGCTCGAGGCCACCGGTGGCCGCTACGGCTTGTGCACGATGTGCATCGGGGTCGGGCAAGGCATTGCGATGATCATCGAGAGAGTTTGATAGTTTCAAATGCGTTTGTAGTGTGTTAATTTTTCGTTCGGAGTAGACGGGTTTCCCTTGGCCCGCCTGCCTAAATAACCAAGAGGAGGAGACACCATGAAACTGAAGAGCACCCTGGTCGCAGCAATCAGCCTCGCCTTCGCCGCCACCGCGGCCCAGGCGGAGATCAACGTCGGCGTCACCGTGTCGGCGACCGGCCCGGCCGCCTCGCTCGGCATCCCGGAGAAGAACACCATCGCCCTGATGCCGACCACGATCGGCGGCGAGAAGATCAACTACATCGTCCTCGACGACGCCTCCGACACCACGACCGCGGTCAAGAACATCCGCAAGCTGATCTCCGAGAACAAGGTCGATGTGGTGCTCGGCTCCACCACCAGCCCGAACTCGCTGGCGATGATCGACGTTGCCGCCGAGAGCGAAACGCCGATGATCTCCATGGCCGCCTCCGCGCGCATCGTCGATCCGGTCGACGACAAGCGCCGCTGGGTGTTCAAGACGCCGCAGAACGACGCCCAGATGTCGACGGCGATCGTCGAGCACATGACCGACAACGGTATCAAGACGGTGGCCTTCATCGGTTTCGCCGACGCCTATGGCGAAGGCTGGTACGAGCAGTTCAAGGCGGTGGCCGAGGCGCGCAAGCTGCAGCTCGTGGCCAGCGAGCGCTTCAACCGTACAGATACCTCGGTGACCGGCCAGGTGCTGAAGGTGATGTCCGCGCGCCCCGACGCGGTGCTGATCGCCGGTTCCGGCACCCCGGCGGCGCTGCCGCAGAAGACGCTCAAGGAGCGCGGCTTCGGCGGCAAGATCTACCAGACCCACGGCGTCGCCAACAACGACTTCCTGCGCGTCTGCGGCAAGGACTGCGAAGGCACGCTGCTGCCCGCCGGCCCGGTGCTGGTCGCCGACCAGCTGCCGGCCGACAATCCGGTGAAGAAGTCGGCGATGGAGTACATCGCCAAGTACGAGGCCGCGCACGGCAAGGATTCGGTTTCCACCTTCGGCGCCCACGCCTGGGATGCCGGCATGCTGATGTCGTCCGCCGTGCCCGAGGCGCTGAAGAAGGCCAGGCCGGGCACCAAGGAGTTCCGCGCCGCGCTGCGCGACGCGCTCGAAGGCGTCAAGGAACTGCCGGCCGCGCACGGCGTGTTCAACATGAGCACGACCGACCACCTCGGCCTCGATCAGCGCTCCCGCGTGATGGTGCAGGTCAAGAACGGCACCTGGATGCTGGCCAAGTAATGCCGTCCGCCCGCCCGCGGGGGCTCCCCGCGGGCGGGAAATCAGAGCAGGAACACAACGAGGAGAGTGCAGCTTCGGCGCCGTCACGCGCCGGGCCTGCGTGCGGGGGTTCGTCATGGATTTTCAGATAGCACTGCTGCTGGGACAGGACGGCATCACCAACGGCGCGATCTACGCGCTGCTGGCGCTGGCGCTGGTCCTGGTGTTTGCGGTCACGCGGGTGATCTTCATCCCGCAGGGAGAGTTCGTCGCATACGGCGCGCTGACGCTGGCGATGCTGCAGGGCGGGGCGCCACCGGCCACCGCCGGGCTGCTGGTCGGCATGGGCGTGGCGGTGGCGGCGATCGACGGGGCCGCCGCGCTGCGTGCGCGCCAGAGCGGCCGGCTCGCCGGCGTGCTGGGGTGGAACCTGGCCTATCCGCTGGCGCTGCTCGGGCTGCTGTCGTCGCTGCCCTTGCCCGAGCTGCCGATGGCGCTCCAGGTGCTGCTCGCCCTGGCCATCGTGGTGCCGATGGGTCCGCTGATGTACCGCCTGGTGTACCAGCCGATCGCCGCCGCGCCGGTGCTGATCCTGCTGATCGTTTCGGTGGCGGTGCACGTGGCCATGGTCGGCCTCGGCCTGCTGTTCTTCGGCGCCGAGGGCCAGAGGACGCCGCCCTTCAGTGACGCCCGTTTCGAAGTCGGGCCGATGCTCGTGTCCGGGCAGACGATCTGGGTCATCGTCGCCTCGTTCGTCCTCATCGTCGCGCTCTACCTGTTCTTCGAGCGCACGCTCTACGGCAAGGCCTTGCGCGCCACCGCGATCAACCGCGTCGGCGCGCGCCTGATGGGCATCTCGCCCTCGCTCGCGGGCAAGCTCACCTTCTTCCTCGCCGCGCTCATCGGTGCGCTGTCGGGGGTGCTGATCGCGCCGATCACCACCATCTACTACGACACCGGCTTCCTGATCGGCCTCAAGGGCTTCGTCGCCGCCATCATCGGCGGCCTGGCGAGCTACCCGATCGCGGCCATCGGCGCGGTCATGGTCGGCCTCCTCGAGGCCTTCTCCTCGTTCTGGGCCAGCGCCTACAAGGAGGTGATCGTGTTCACGCTGATCATCCCGGTGCTGCTGTGGCGCTCGCTGACCAGTCGCCACGTGGAGGAAGAGGAATGACCGCCCGCCTGCCCGGCGACGGCATCCCGCCCGCGTCCGCACCGGCACCCGCCGCCCAATCGAAAGGGGAATCAAGCATGCTCTCGCCGCGCCTCATCCTCGGCGTCTTCCTCGCCATCCTGGCCGTGGCGCCGATGCTGCTGCCGCCGTTCTACGTCACCCTGCTCAACTACATCGGCCTGTACGCGATGGTCGCGCTGGGTCTGGTGCTGCTCACCGGCGTGGGCGGCCTGACCAGCTTCGGCCAGGCCGCCTTCGTCGGCCTCGGTGCCTACACCACGGCCGTGCTCACCACCGCCACCGACCTGCCCGGCTGGATCTCGTGGGCCGGCGGCTCGCCCTGGCTCGCGCTCGTGGTCGGGCTGGTGTTCACTGCCGCGGTGGCACTCATCCTCGGTTCGCTCACGCTGAAGCTTTCCGGCCACTTCCTGCCCCTGGGCACGATTGCCTGGGGCATCAGCCTGTATTACCTGTTCGGCACCATGCAGACCCTGGGCGGACACACGGGGCTGACCGGCGTGCCGCCGATCGAGGTCTTCGGCTGGGCGCTCGACGAGGGCCACGAGATCTACTACCTGATCTGGGTGTTCCTGCTGGTGGCCGTGCTCACCACCCAGAACCTGCTCGACTCGCGCGAAGGCCGCGCCATCCGGGCCTTGAAGGGCGGCATGGTGATGGCCGAGGCGATGGGGGTGAACACCTCGCGCTCGCGCATGATCATCTTCCTCATCGCCGCGCTGCACGCCTGCGCCTCGGGCTGGCTCTACGCCCACATGCAGCGCTTCGTGAACCCGACGCCCTTCGGCCTGCACATCGGCATCGAGTACCTGTTCATGGCCGTGGTCGGCGGCGCGGGCCACGTCTGGGGCGCGCTCGTCGGTGCCGGCCTGATCACGGTGATGAAGCAGTGGCTGCAGGACATCCTGCCCGCGCTGCTGGGCGAGAGCGGCAACTTCGAGGTCATCTTCTTCGGCCTGATGATGGTGCTCGTGCTCCAGCGCGCCCGCGACGGCCTGTGGCCCATCCTCGCACGCGTCGTGCCGGTGAAGCTTGCGCGCAAGACGATCGACGCGAGCGCGCCGATGCTGGCGCGGCGCACCCTGCCCGCGGCGGGCGAGCGCATTCTCGAGGCGCGCGAGGTCACGCGCAGGTTCGGCGGTCTGGTGGCCAACAACAACATGAGCCTGGACGTGCACGCGGGAGAGATCCTGGCGCTGATCGGCCCCAACGGCGCG
>JBFGUQ010000013.1:0-15476 GCA_041565515.1 Rhodocyclaceae bacterium
GCGGCGGGTCATTCGCTGACTTTGGGGACGAGGTAGAGGCCTGCTTCGGTCTGCGGTGCGAGTTTCTGGAAGGCCTCGCGGCGGTCCTGCTCGGTGACCACGTCGTCACGCAGACGGGTGGCGATGTCCTGCGGATGGCTCATCGGCTCTACGCCGGTGGTGTCGACCGCCTGCATCTGCTCGATGAGGCCGAAGATGTCGTCGAGCTTCGCCCGCGTGGCGTCGGTCTCGGTGCCGGTCAGCGCGATGCGCGCGAGGCGGGCGATGTGCCCGACCTGGTCGTTGGACAGCGACATGAGGTAACAAACCTGCTGAATCCACAAAGGTTTGTAGGTTATCATAATCCCCTTTGCCCCGCCCGGGGCTACGCCGCGTGCGGGGCCATGTGGCGCTTACGCGGCCAGCTGCGCGGCAACCTTATTCCACCGGTTTCGGATTACTCATGTTCGGCTTCCTGCGATCCTATTTTTCCAACGATCTCGCGATCGACCTCGGCACCGCCAACACTCTGATCTACGTCCGCAACAAGGGTATCGTCCTCGATGAACCTTCGGTGGTGGCGATCCGCACCGAAGGCGGGCCCAATGCCAAGCGTTCGATCCAGGCGGTGGGCCACGCGGCGAAGCAGATGCTCGGCAAGACGCCGGGCAACATCACCGCGATCCGCCCGATGAAGGACGGCGTGATCGCCGACTTCGTCGTCACCGAGCAGATGATCAAGCAGTTCATCAAGAAGGTTCACGACTCGCGCCTGCTGTCGCCCAGCCCGCGCATCATCATCTGCGTGCCCTGCGGCTCGACCCAGGTCGAGCGTCGCGCGATCCGCGACGCCGCCCTCGCCGCCGGTGCCTCGCAGGTCTTCCTCATCGAGGAGCCGATGGCCGCGGCGATCGGTGCCGGCATGCCGGTGTCGGACGCGACCGGCTCGATGGTCGTCGACATCGGCGGCGGCACCACCGAAGTCGGCGTGATCTCGCTCGGCGGCATGGTCTATGCCGGCAGCGTGCGCGTCGGCGGCGACAAGTTCGACGACTCCATCGTCAACTACATCCGCCGCAACTACGGCATGCTGATCGGCGACACCACCGCCGAGAACATCAAGAAGCACATCGGCTCCGCCTTCCCCGGCTCCGAGGTGCGCGAGATGGAGGTGAAGGGACGAAACCTCGCCGAGGGCATCCCGCGCAGCTTCACGATCTCGTCCAACGAGATCCTAGAGGCGCTGGCCGAACCGCTCAACCAGATCGTCTCCGCGGTGAAGATCGCGCTCGAACAGACCCCGCCCGAACTCGGCGCCGACATCGCCGACCGCGGCATGGTGCTCACCGGTGGCGGCGCCCTGCTGCGCGACCTCGACCGCCTGCTGATGGAAGAGACCGGGCTGCCCGTCATCGTCGCCGAGGAGCCCCTGACCTGCGTGGCCCGCGGTTGCGGCATGGCGCTCGAAAAGATGGACAAGCTCGCTTCCATCTTCACTTCGGATTGAGTTCGGGGTCGGGCCCGCGCGGGCCTGCCTTTCACTTCCGGGCCCACTGCCGCTAGATGTCTCTCGTCGGCCATCAACCTCCCCCGATCTTCAGGCGCGGACTGGCGCCGGTCGCGCGCCTGCTCGTGTTCGTCGCGATCTGCCTGGCGATGCTGGTGGCCGATCTGCGCTTCCGCTACCTCGAGGTGCTGCGCAACGGCCTGTCGGTGGTCACCTATCCGCTGCAGATGGCGGCCGCCACGCCCGCGGACTTCGTGCGCAATGCCTCGCGCTACTTCGGCACCCTGATCGAGGTCCAGCTCGACAACGCCGAACTGCGCCGCCAGCAGCTCGGTTCGGGCGAGCGCCTGCTGCGCTTCGAGCTCCTCGAGCAGGAGAACGCCGAGTTGCGCGGCCTGCTCGGCATGGCGCAGCGGCTGGAGGTGAAGAGCATCGCCGCCGAGATCCTCTACGACGCGCCCGATCCGTTCGCGCGCAAGGTCATCCTCGATCGCGGCGCTCAGCAGGGCGTGGAGGCCGGGCTGGCGGTCGTCGACCCCAGCGGCGTCATCGGCCAGGTCACCCGCGTGCACCCGGTGCAGTCCGAGGTCACGCTGCTGACCGACCGCAACCAGGCGATCCCGGTGCAGGTCGTGCGCAACGGCCTGCGCGGCGTGCTCTTCGGTGCCGGCCGCGGGCGCCTCGAGATGCGCTTCGTGCTCCCGGACTCGGACATCCAGGCCGGCGATCGTCTCGTCACCTCCGGGCTGGACGGCGTGTTCGTGCCCGGCCTGCCGGTGGCGACGGTGAGCGCGGTCGACCACGACAGCGACTCCTTCGCCCGCATCGATTGCGAGCCGCTGGCCGGCGTCGAGCGCAGCGTGCAGGTGCTCGTCGTCGGGCGGGCGGCCTACCCGCCGCCGCCGCCCGAGCACTGGGCCGGAAGGGGGCGCTGAGCGATGCAGCCGACCAACCGATCCAGCCGCATCCTGCTGCCCGTCAGGCTGTGGTTCATCTACCTGAGCCTGCTGGTCGCGCTCGGTCTCGAGTACATCCCCTCCGGCCGCTTCCCCGGCGTGCCCGACTGGGTCGCGTTGGTGCTCGCCTTCTGGTGCATCCGCGAGCCGCTGCGCATCGGCGTGGGGGCCGGCTTCATCTTCGGCCTGCTGCTCGACATCGGCCTCGGTGCGGCGATGGGACAGCACGCACTGGCCTATGTCGTGCTCGCCTGGCTGGCCAATGGCGTGGCGCGGCGGGTGCTCTGGTTCTCGCCGCTGCAGCAGGCGTTGCACGTGCTGCCGATCCTGCTCGTCGCCCAGCTCCTGATGGTGCTGGTGCGGCTGGTGGCCGGCGCCGAGTTCCCGGGCTGGACCTACTTCCTGTCCAGCTTCACCGGCCTCTTGCTGTGGCTGCCGCTGACCTTCCTGCTCCTGCTGCCGCAGTATCAGCCGGTGGATCGCGATGACAACCGGCCGATCTGAGCCCGCGGTGCGATGACCGAGTTCCGCAATCCTGCCCTGGCGATATCGCGCTTCCGCCGCCGCGCGGTGGTGGCGCTGGCCTTCGTGCTGGTGTGCCTGGGCGTGCTGGCGGCACGATTCCATTTCCTGCAGGTCGTGCGCCACGACTACTACCTCACCCGTGCCGAGGACAACCGCATCGCCCTGCTGCCCACCGTGCCCAACCGCGGCATGATCGTGGACCGCAACGGCGTCGTGCTGGCGCGAAACTACGCGGCCTACACCCTGGAACTGACGCCTTGGCGGGTGGGGGACGTGGAGGCGACGATCGACCAGCTCGCAGGCCTCGTCAGCATCGACGCGCGCGATCGGCGGCGTTTTCGCAAGATCCTCGAAGAAAGCCGCAACTTCCAGAGCGTGCCGCTGCGTACCCGCCTGACCGACGAGGAGGTCGCCCGCGTCGTCGCCCAGCTCTACCGCTTCCCCGGCGTCGAGGTGAAGGCGCGGCTGCTGCGCGAATATCCGCAGGGCGCGACGGCCTCGCACGTCATCGGCTACATCGGCCGCATCAACGAGCGCGACGTCGAGCGCATCGAAGAGCGCGGCGAGACGGCCAACTACCGCGGCACCGAGCACATCGGCAAGTCGGGCCTGGAGCAATCCTACGAGGCCGAGCTGCACGGCCGCACCGGGGTCGAGCAGGTGGAGGTCAACGCCGGTGGGCGCGCGATACGGGCGCTGTCGCGCACGCCGTCGGTGGCCGGCAACGACCTCGAGCTCACCCTCGACATCGAGCTGCAGAGGGTGGCCGAGACCGCCTTCGGCGACCGCCGCGGCGCGCTGGTTGCGATCGAGCCCGCCACCGGCGGGGTGCTGGCGCTGGTGTCGACGCCGACCTTCGACCCCAACCAGTTCGTCGACGGCATCTCCACCCAGGACTGGAAGGCGCTGAACGATTCGCCCGATCATCCGCTGCTCAACCGCGCCATCTATTCCGCCTATCCGCCCGGCTCCACGTTCAAGCCCTTCATGGCGCTGGCCGCGCTCGAGACCGGCAAGCGCACCGCCACCCAGGCGATTGCGGACGCGGGCTACTTCACCTTCGCCGGCCACCGCTTCATGGACGACAAGATCGGCGGTCACGGCATGGTCGACCTGCACAAGTCGATCGTGGTGTCGTGCAACACCTACTACTACCAGCTCGCCAACGATCTCGGCATCGAGGGCATCGCCAGCTTCATGGCGCCCTTCGGCTTCGGCGCGCGCACCGGCATCGACCTGCCAGGCGAGGCCGACGGCGTGCTGCCCTCGCCGCAGTGGAAGAAGAAGCGATTCCGCAAGGCCGAGCAGCAGCGCTGGTACGGCGGCGAGACGATCTCGGTCGGCATCGGCCAGGGCTACAGCGCCTACACGCCGATCCAGCTGGCCAACGCCTTGTCGGCCCTGGTCAACGACGGCAAGCTGTTCCGCCCGCACATCGTGCGCAACGTGGTCGAGACCGGCAGCGGCGAGCGCCGCCTCATCGAGCCCGAGCCGCTGCGCAAGATCCCGCTCAAGCCGGCGCACGTGGCCGCGGTGCGCAAGGCCATGGTCGACGTCAACGTGGCCGGCACCGGCAAGCGCGCCTTCCAGGACGCGGCCTACGTGGCGGGCGGCAAGACCGGCACCGCGCAGGTGTATTCGCTGCGCGGCCAGCGCTACGTCGAGGGCCGGGTGCGCGAGCGCCTGCGCGACCACTCCTGGTTCGTCGCCTATGCGCCCGCCGAGGCGCCCCGGATCGCGCTCGCCGTGCTGGTGGAGAACGGTGGCTTCGGTTCCCAGTCGGCGGCGCCGATCGCCCGCCAGGTGATGGACTACTACCTGCTGGGCAGGCGTCCGGGCGAGCCCGCCGCCGAGGACATCGACGCCGACGAGAGCCTGCCTGGGCCCGACGACGGCCATGGCCACGACACGACCCATGCTGCGGCCGCGGCCGTGGCCGCGAGGGCGGCGCGATGAGCGGCCCGAGCATCAATCCGCTCGCGCTGCTGCGCGGCTTCGTGCGTCCGATCGATCCGGTGCTGATGCTGGTCCTCGCGGTCCTGCTCGGCTATGCCTACGTGCTCATGCAGAGTGCCTCGCCCGAGCGCATTCCTTCGCAGCTCACGCACATGGGGGTGGCGATCGCGCTGATGTGGCTGGTGGCCTGGCTGCCGGTGCAGCGCCTTTTCGCGCTGGCTGCGCCGCTCTACCTCGTCGGCGTGGTGCTGCTGATTGGCGTCGAGCTGTTCGGCGAGGTGTCCAAGGGCGCCCAGCGCTGGCTCGACATCGGCATCACCCGCATCCAGCCGTCCGAACTGATGAAGATCGCCATGCCGCTGATGCTGGCCTGGTTCTTCCAGCAGCGCGAGGGGCGCTCGGGTTTCGCCGACTTCATCGTCGCCGGCGTGCTGCTGGCCGTTCCGGTGGGGCTCATCGTCATCCAGCCCGATCTCGGCACCAGCCTGCTGGTGGCGGCGGCCGGTTTCTACGTGCTGTTCTTCGCCGGCCTGTCGTGGAAGCTCATCGTCCCGGTGGCGGTGGTGGGCATCGTCGGCATCGGCTCCATCGTCGCCTTCGGCGACACCCTGTGCCAGCCGGAGGTGGACTGGAAGGTGCTGCGCGAGTACCAGAAGCACCGCGTGTGCACCCTGCTCGACCCGACCCAGGACCCGCTCGGCAAGGGCTTCCACATCATCCAGTCGACCATCGCCATCGGCTCCGGTGGCGTCTTCGGCAAGGGCTGGATGGATGGAACCCAGACGCATCTGGCCTTCCTGCCCGAGCGCCACACCGACTTCATCTTCGCCGTGCTGGCCGAGGAATTCGGCCTTGTCGGCGCCGTGCTGCTGCTGGTCACCTACCTCGTGCTGCTGGCGCGCGGCTTCCAGATCGCGATGATGGCACCCTCGCACGGCACGCGGCTGCTGGGTGGCGCGATCACGATGATCTTCTTCACCTATGCGTTCGTGAACATGGGCATGGTCAGCGGCATCCTGCCGGTGGTGGGCGTGCCGCTGCCCTTCATCAGCTATGGCGGAACTGCGCTGGTCACGCTGTGTCTGGGTATCGGTATCCTGATGAGCATCCAGCGCAGCCGCCAGGTCAACAAGAGCTGAGCGACCGGAGACCTTATGAGCATCGACAGCCCCGCGCCCTGCCGCCCGACCGTGATCTCGCAGCCCCGTCCCGCGCCGCTGCGCGCGCTGGCGGCGACGTGCGCGGTGGTGGTCGGCGCCGTGCTGCTCTCGGCCTGCAGCACGGCGCCGAAATCCCCGTCTTCCGCCGGCAGCGACAGCGCGGTCGAGGGCGCCGGCCAGCCGGCGGCGAGCGCGAAGCCGCGCCGCGGAGGCGGCTATTACAAGGACGACGGCCCCGACGACGTGCCGCCGGACAACCTCGACGCCATCCCCGATGCCGAGCCCAGGCGCGAGCCGCTGCACCGCTTCGCCAACCGGCCGTACAACGTCTTCGGCCAGGGTTATGTTCCGGTCACGCAGGTGGCGGCATTCCGCGAGCGCGGGCGTGCGAGCTGGTACGGCCGTCGCTTTCACGGCAATCCCACCTCCAGCGGCGAGCCTTACGACATGTACGCGATGACGGCCGCGCACCCGACCCTGCCCATTCCGAGCTACGTGCGCGTGACCCGTGTGGACAACGGCCGCTCGGTGGTGGTGCGGGTCAACGACCGCGGCCCCTTCCACAAGGGCCGGATCATCGACCTGTCGTACACGGCGGCGCACAAGCTCGGCTACATCAACAGCGGCAGCGCCGAGGTCGAGGTCGAGCAGATCCTGCCCGACGAGGCCCCGTTGCTGGCCGAGCAGACGCCGGTGCCGCCGCTGCCGGGACGCAAGCCGGTGGCGCCCGAACCGGCTGCCGGGCCGGCCGCCGGCCTCGCGGCGACCGCCCTGCCGCCGCTCGACCCTGCCGCCGGCGCCCGGACCGAGGTGAGCAGCGCGGCCAGCGCGCCGGCGCCCACGGGTGGTCTGGTGCCGCCGATGGCCTCGGCCAGCGCGGGCATCTTCCTGCAACTCGGCGCCTTCAGCTCGTTTGCCAACGCCGAGGGCTTCCGTGCCTCGGTCGAGCGCGAGGCAGCGGCCTTCGCCGAGCGCCTCGAGCTCTTCGCCGACGGCGAACGTTTCCGCCTCCACGCCGGTCCGTACGATTCGGTCGATGAAGCACGCGCGGTGGCCGAAAGGCTCGGCGCGGCGCTGAGGCTGCGGCCCTTCGTGGTCGTGCGCTGATGCTGCATTGCAGTATCAGGTTGAAACAAAGCCGCGCGCTTTTTGGCCTGTCCCCGGGTGGGCGCCTATAATTCCGGCTTCCGCCTGTTCTCCACACCATCCCCGGGTTTTCTCATGCGTCTTGTTCTGGTTTTGTTGTTTTCGCTGCTTTCTTCCGCCGTCATGGCGCAGTCGGTCCCCGCCCCGGCGCTTGCGGCCAAGGCGTGGGTGCTGGTCGACCATGCCACCGGCCAGGTGCTGGCCGACAAGGATGCCGATGCCCGCATCGAGCCCGCCTCGCTGACCAAGCTGATGACCGCCTATCTGACCTTCTCCGCGCTCAAGGCGGGGACGATCACGTCCGACCAGGTGGTGCCCGTGTCCGAGAAGGCCTGGCGCATGGAGGGCTCGCGCATGTTCATCGAGCCGCGCAAGCCGGTCACCGTCGATGAACTGATCCGCGGCGTCATCGTGCAGTCGGGCAACGATGCCTGCGTCGCGCTGGCCGAACTGCTCGCGGGCAGCGAGGAAGCTTTCGCCGTGCTGATGAACCGCGAAGCCCAGCGCCTCGGCATGGTGAACACCAACTTCACCAACTCCAGCGGCCTGCCCGACCCGCAGCTCTACACCACCGCACGCGACCTCGCCGTGCTCGCCAGCGCCATCGTGCGCGATCACCCGGCGTTCTACAGCCTGTATTCGCTGAAGGAATTCACCTACAACGGCATCAAGCAGCCCAACCGCAACCGCCTGCTCTACCTCGACCCCACCGTCGACGGCATGAAGACCGGCCACACCAACGCTGCGGGCTACTGCCTGGTGTCGACCGCGTTGCGCGGCCCGCGCCGGCTGATCTCGGTGGTGCTCGGCGCCGAATCGGACAACATCCGTGCGCAGGAATCGCTCAAGCTGCTGAACTACGGCTTCCAGTTCTACGACACCGTGAAGCTCTACGCGGCCGATGAAGCACTGTCGCAGTTCCGCGTGTGGAAGGGCCAGGCCAACGAGGTCCCGGTCGGTTTCACCAGCGACTTCATGATGTCGCTGCCGAAGGACCAGTCGCAGAAGGTGCAGGTGACGCTCGAGAGCCGCCAGCCGCTGGTCGCCCCGCTGCAGAAGGGTCAGGAGGTGGGCACGCTCAAGCTCGCCCTCGACGGCAAGCCGCTGGGCGAATACCGCGTCGCCGCGCTGCAGGACGTGCCGCTGGCGGGCTTCTTCGGCCGCCTGTGGGATGCCCTGATGATGTGGATCAAGAGCCTGTAAGCCGGGCGTGGAGGAAGCCATGGTCACCGCCTTCGTAAACGGAAGCTACCTGCCGCTCGACCAGGCGCGGGTATCGCCGATGGACCGCGGCTTCCTCTTCGGCGACGGCGCCTACGAGGTGATCCCGGCCTATTCGCGCAGTGCCTTCCGGCTCGACGAGCATATCGCCCGCCTGGGCAACACGCTGGCCGCGATGCGCCTGGCCAACCCGCACAGCGTGGCCGAATGGAAGCAGATCGTCGGCGAGATCATCGCCCGCAACCCGTGGGAAGACCAGTCCGTGTATCTGCAGGTCACCCGCGGCGTGGACACGCGGCGCAGCCATGCCTTTCCCGTGCCGGCGGTCCCGCCCACGGTGTTCCTCATGAGCGAGGCACTCGTGACGCCGTCGGCGGAGCAACGCGCCGCCGGGGTCCCCGCGGTGAGTGCCGCCGACATCCGCTGGCTGCGCTGCGACCTCAAGTCGGTGTCGATGCTCGGCAACTGCCTTTTGCGCCAGCATGCCATCGACAATGGCTGCGCCGAGACGGTGCTGTTTCGCGACGGCTTCCTGACCGAGGGCTCGGCCTCGAGCATCTTCGTGGTCAAGGACGGCGTGCTGCTCGCACCGCCCAAGAGCCACCTGATGCTGCCCGGCATCACCTATGACGTCGTGCTCGAACTCGCCCACTGCCACGGCATGCCGTTAAAGGTGCGCGAGGTGCTCGAAGCCGAGGTGCGCGGCGCCGACGAGCTGTGGATGACTTCGTCGACCAAGGAGGTGTTGCCGATCACGGCGCTCGATGGCGAGCCGGTGGGCAGCGGCGAGCCCGGGCCGATGGGCCGGCAGATGTACGGCTGGTACCAGGACTTCAAGCACACGGTGATGCGCAATGGCTGACGAGGGACGCCAGACCCTGCTCGAGTTCCCCTGCGACTTCCCGATCAAGGCGATGGGCGCGCGGGTCGACGGTTTCGCCCAGGCCGTGATCGAGGTGGTCATGCGCCACGCGCCCGACTTCGATGCGGCCGGGGTGGAGATGCGCCCCTCGAGCAAGGGCAACTATCTTGCCGTGACGTGCACCTTCCGCGCCGTGTCGCAGGCGCAGGTCGATGCGGTGTATCGCGAGCTCACCGCGCACCCGATGGTCAAGGTGGTGCTGTGATCGTAAAGCGCCTCGGACGGGTGGAGTACGAACCGGCCCTCGAGGCGATGCGCGTGTTCACCGCCGAGCGCGGCAAGGACACGCCGGACGAGATCTGGCTGCTCGAGCACCCGCCGGTATATACGCTCGGGCAGGCGGGCAAGCCCGAACACCTGCTGCGCAACGACCGCGACATTCCGCTGGTGAAGATCGACCGCGGGGGACAGATCACCTATCACGGCCCCGGTCAGCTCGTGGCCTACCTGCTGATCGACCTGGCGCGGCGCAACATGAAGGTGCGCGAGCTCGTCGCGCTGATGGAGCAGGCGATCATCGACACGCTCGCCGACTACGGCCTCGCCGCCGAGCGCAGGGAGGGCGCGCCCGGGGTCTACATCGACGGCGCCAAGATCGCGGCGCTCGGCCTGCGCGTCAGGAAGGGCTGCAGCTACCACGGCCTCGCGCTCAACGTCGATGTCGAGCTTTCGCCCTTCACCGGCATCAATCCCTGCGGCTACGAGGGCCTGAAGACGATCCGGATGAAGGACTTCGGGGTCGGCGACAGCGTCTCGCAGGTCGGCGAACGCCTGCTCGGGCACCTGCAGCGCCTGCTGCCGCCGATCGCGGTCGAGGGCGACGAAACTGTCGCCCCGCCGGCCTGAGGCCCATAATTGGACCATCACATAAATAACCAACAGAGAACGGCAAGCATGGAAACTTCCGAACGCAAGCAACGTGGCGCGGCCAAGACCGCCCGCATCCCGATCAAGATCGTCCCGGCCGAGCGCCTGAAGAAACCGGACTGGATCCGCATCCGGCTCGGTACCGGCGAGGAGGTCGAGCGCTTCAACGAGATCAAGGCGACGCTGCGCGACCACAAGCTGCACACCGTGTGCGAGGAGGCCTCCTGCCCGAACATCCACGAATGCTTCGGCAAGGGCACGGCCACCTTCATGATCATGGGCGACATCTGTACCCGGCGCTGCCCGTTCTGCGACGTCGGCCACGGCCGCCCGGAGCCGCTCAACGCCAACGAGCCGACCGACCTGGCGAAGACGATCGCGGCGATGCGCCTGAACTACGTCGTGATCACCTCGGTCGACCGCGACGACCTGCGCGACGGCGGTGCCCAGCACTTCGTCGAATGCATCCGCGAGACGCGCGCCGCCGCGCCAGCGACCACCATCGAGGTGCTCGTGCCGGACTTCCGCGGCCGCATGGACATCGCGCTCGACATCTTCGACCAGGCCCCGCCCGACGTCATGAACCACAACCTCGAGACCGTGCCGCGCCTGTACAAGCAGGCCCGCCCCGGTTCCGACTACGCGTATTCGCTGGAGCTGCTGAAGAAGTTCAAGGCGCGCCATCCGGAAGTGCTGACCAAGTCGGGCCTGATGGTCGGCCTCGGCGAGACCGACGAGGAGATCCTCGAGGTGCTGCGCGACCTGCGCGCCCACGACGTCGACATGCTCACCGTCGGCCAGTACCTGCAGCCTTCCGAGGGCCACCTGCCGGTGCTGCGCTACGTGCATCCCGACACCTTCAAGATGTTCGAGACCGAAGCGCTGAAGATGGGCTTCCGCAACGCCGCCTGCGGCCCGATGGTGCGCTCCAGCTACTGGGCGGACCAGCAGGCGCACGGCGCCGGCGTCGTCTGAGACCCGACCGGCGCGCCGGGCCTGGCCCCCGCGCACGGGCTGGCCTGGTGGCAGGAGACCGCTCGGCTCGCTGGTGGGCAGGCCGTGCAGCCGCAAGCAACCACAGGAGGGTGCCATGCGTTCGATCCTGAGAATTTTCGCACTGCTCGCCGTGTGCATGCCGGCCCTTGCCGCCGGGCTGGCCGGCCTGAGCAATGCCGAGGCGACCGGCGGCCTCAAGGAAGCGCTGACCCAGGGCGCCGGCCGGGCGGTGGAGATGCTCGGCCGCGACGGCGGCTTCCTGAACAACCCCAAGGTCAGGATTCCGCTGCCCGGCGTGCTCGAGAAGACCGCGCCGCTGCTGCGCATGACCGGCCGCGGCGACGACCTCGACGAGCTCGTCACGACGATGAACCGTGCCGCCGAAGCAGCGGTGCCCGAGGCCAGGGCGCTGCTGATGGACGCGGTCAGGCAGATGAGTGTCGCCGACGCCAAGGACATCCTCACCGGCGGCGACGATTCGGTGACGCGCTATTTCCGCGACAAGACCGAGGCGCAGCTGGTCCAGCGCTTCCTGCCGGTGGTGAAGAAGAGCACCGACCGTCTGGCCGTCTCCAGCCAGTACAACCAGCTCGCCGGCCAGGCTGCCGGCGTCGGGCTGGTCAGCGGCGACGACGCCAACATCGAGAACTACGTGACACGCAAGGCGCTGGACGGCCTGTACCAGATGATCGCCGAGGAAGAGCGCGCCATCCGCCAGAATCCGCTGGGCGCCGCCGGCAGCCTGGCGAAGAAGGTATTCGGCGCGCTCTGAGGCGGGCGCCGGCCCGATGGGGTAAACTCGTGCGCATGCCGCCTGTCCGGGCGGCATTTCTTTTCTGCCAGCAGCTCCTGCGCCGATGTCCGCTCTCCTGAACCCGCCCCAGCGCGAGGCGATCCGCTATCTCGACAGCCCCTGCCTGGTGCTGGCGGGTGCCGGCAGCGGCAAGACGCGGGTCATCACGCACAAGAGCGCCCCCCTGATCGACGAGTGCGGCATCAGCCCCGCCAACATCGCCGCCATCACCTTCACCAACAAGGCCGCCAAGGAGATGCAGGAGCGCGTCGCCCACATCATGGGCGGGCGGGTGCCGGGCGGGCTCACCGTGTGCACCTTCCACGCCCTGGGCGTGCGCATCATCCGCCAGGAGGCGAAGCACTGCGGGCTGAAGCCGCAGTTCTCCATCCTCGACGCCTCCGACACGGTACAGATCGTCTCCGACGTCGCCGGCGACAGCGACAAGGGCATCGCCAAGCAGATGCAGTGGCAGATCTCGTCGTGGAAGAACGCGATGATCACGCCCGAAGAGGCGGCGCAACTCGCCGACAACGAGATCGCCTCGGCCGCGGCCGTGCTCTACAAGGAGTACGAGCGCACGCTGCGCGCCTACCAGGCGGTGGACTTCGATGACCTGATCTCGCTGCCGGTGCGCCTGTTCGAGGAGAACCCCGAGGTGCGCGAACGCTGGCAGAATCGGCTGCGCTACCTGCTGGTGGACGAGTACCAGGACACCAACCGCGCCCAGTACCGCCTGCTGCGCCAGCTCTCCGGCGTGCGCGGCGCCTTCACCGCGGTGGGCGACGACGACCAGGCGATCTACGCCTGGCGCGGCGCCGACGTCGAGAACCTCAAGCTGCTTCAGCAGGACTACCCGAAGCTGAAGGTGATCAAGCTCGAGCAGAACTACCGCTCGTCGCGGCGCATCCTGGAGGCGGCCAACACCCTCATTGCCAACAACCAGAAGCTGTTCGACAAGCGCCTGTGGTCCGAGCACGGCCATGGCGACCAGATCGTCGTCACCAACTGCCGCGACGCCGAGCACGAGGCCGAGTGGGTGGCGACCAAGATCGCCGCGCACAAGTTCGAGCACCGCACCCGCTTCAAGGATTACGCGGTGCTTTACCGCGGCAATCACCAGGCGCGCATCATCGAGCAGCAGCTGCGCAACCAGCGCATTCCCTATGTGCTCTCGGGCGGCCAGAGCTTCTTCGACAAGGCCGAGATCCGCGACCTCATCGCCTACCTGCGGCTGCTGATGAACGAGGACGACGACCTCGCCTTCATCCGCGCCATCACCACGCCGCGCCGCGGCGTCGGGCCGGGTACGCTGGAGGCGCTGGGCAGCTATGCCGGCAAGCGCCACACCAGCCTGTTCGCAGCGGCCTTCGAGGAAGGTGTGGCCCAGCACCTCAACGCCAGGCAGCTGCAGGGCGTGCAGGAGTTCGCCGGCTTCATCAACCGCCTGCAGTACCGCGCGCCGCGCGAACCCGCCGCGCAGTTGCTGGAGGACCTGCTCGCCGCGATCGGCTACGAGGCCTGGCTGTTCGAGCACTGCGAGGTGCGCGAGGCGGAGTCGAAGTGGAGCAACGTGCGCGACTTCGTCGGCTGGCTGGGCAAGAAGGGCGAGGAGGACGGCAAGAACCTCATCGAACTCACCCAGACCATCGCGCTGATCTCGATGCTCGACAAGGACGATCCCGACTTCGACGGCGTGCAACTGGCGACGCTTCACGCGTCGAAGGGCCTCGAGTTCCCGCACGTGTTCCTGGTCGGCGTCGAGGAGGGCCTGCTGCCCCACCAGGGCAGTATCGACGAGGACAAGGTCGACGAGGAGCGCCGCCTGATGTACGTCGGCATCACGCGCGCGCAGCGCAGCCTGAACATCACCTGGTGCGAGCGGCGCAAATCGGGCAAGGACTTCCGCCCCTGCGAAGTCAGCCGCTTCATCGACGAGATGGGCGGCGACCTGAAGATGAACGACCGCAAGACCGCGGCGCCGGTATCGAAGGAAGAGGGCAAGGCGCGCCTGGCCAACCTGATGGCGATGTTCGAAGGCCGCGGCACCAAGCCGGACTGAGATCCACCCAGCGGTGCGCGGGAGTGAACGACAAAGGGCAGCCCGAGGCTGCCCTTTTCGCTGCCTGCCGCGGCAGGCGCCGCGGCGCGGATTACTGTTCGACCGGCGGCTCGGTGTAGCCGGCGCCGACCGTGTTGGCCAGGAAGGCGACCGCGCGCTTCACTTCGGTGTCGGTCAGGTCGCTGCCGCCGCCGCGCGGGGGCATCGAGCCCTTGCCGGCGATCGCCGACTGGGTCAGGCCGTCGAGCCCCATCGCCAGGCGCGGCTTCCATGCGGCGTCGTCGCCCGCCTTCGGTGCGCCGACCGCGCCGGAGTCGTGACAGGCGGCACAGATGCCGGCGTAGATCTGCTCGCCGGTGCGGCTGCCCGGGGCGACCTTCTCGGCCTGCACCTCGAGGCGGGCGACCGGCTGGATCAGCGTGGCGGTCAGTTCGGCGTCGGCGTTGCCTTCCTTGCCGCACCCTGCCAGCACTGCGGCTGCAACCAAGGCGACGACGGGCAATGCGAAGCGGGTGGGCCGCAGGGCGGCGCTCGGGGCGCGATGATTCGACATGCTTGGGATCCTTTGACTGGCGCGAGGTAAAGCCAGAATTATAGCCGGGATGAGGGGATCGCAAAAAACCGCCTCGACGTCGATTCCGCTGCGCCGAACCGATGCGCCCGAGCACAGGAGGCGGCGTTGGGCCCCAAGTCTCGCCGCACGGTCGCCGAACCCGGCTCGCGGGGGTGTTTCCTCGCCCCTGGTGACAAGTCCTGCATTGACGCTGCCCGCCCGGCCCCCGGATACTGGTGGCAATGCCATTGCGCTTCCTGCGCAGTCGCCGGCCGGCAGTTGCGGGCGAATCGGCACTGCGCCGCATTGAGGAGTCTTGCCATGCTCAGCTACGAGACCCTGATCGACCCCGCCCGCCAGGGCGAATCCGACCTCGCCAACGAGCTCGCCAGGCGTGGCAACCGGCGCCGACTGCAGGTCTTTCTCATCGTCTTCCTCGTCGCCCTCGCCGTCGGCCTCGTGTACACCTACGCCCGCCCGGCCGAATATCGCGCCCAGGCCACCGTCGCAGTCAAGACCGCGGGGGACGTCACGCCCTTGCCGGCGGCATTCGCCGGCCCCGGATCGGCGACGGTGACCAGCACCGAGGGCGGCGCCAACGCCGGCACCATCGAGGCCGAAGCCGGGCTGCTGACCAGCAGGCCGTTGATCGAGGAGGCGCTCGCGACCCTGCGCCGGCGCGGCGCCGAGCTGCCCGAGTTCGGCACCGACCCGGTCCAAGGCATCCAGGCGGCCCTCGCGGCGGAACCCGTCGCCGGCACCAACTACATTCGGCTGACCGCGACCGGGCCGGAGCCACACCACCTGGCTTCGCTCCTGAACGCCCTGATCGA
>JBFGUQ010000014.1:0-15465 GCA_041565515.1 Rhodocyclaceae bacterium
GCATAGTCCTCGCCCAGCAGGCGCTTGGCGTTGGCGATCAGGGCGTCGAGATGCTCCTCGCGCTGCTGCCTGGCCTCGTCGTCCTTGCGCTCGGCCGCCGGCAGGCCGGGCGTGCCGGCCAGCACCTGGGCGGCGCTGGCGCGGGCAAACCGGTCCTGGTGGGCGTCGCGCATGTCGCGCCCCATGTCGATGACGTAGCCGCCCTGGTAGGCGTTGGGCGGGAACGGGACCTCGATGCCGAAGAAGGCGAGGTAGCGCAGCCAGGTCGACAGGGCGAGGATGTCCATCTGCCGCCCGGCGTCGTTCACATAGTATTCGCGGGTGACGCCGTAGCCGGCGAAGGCCAGCACGTCCGCCAGCGAGGCGCCGTAGGCCGCGCCGCGGCCGTGGCCGACGTGCAGCGGACCGGTCGGATTCGCCGACACGAACTCGACCTGCACCCTGGTGTTCTTGTTCGCGCCGCGTCCGAAGTCGGCGCCGCGCGCCAGCACCTCGCTGACAACGCCGGTCTTGGCGGCGGTGGCGAGGGTGAAGTTGATGAAGCCGGCGCCGGCCACCTCCGTCTTCGCCAGCAGCGGCGATGACGGCAGCTCGGCCAGCAGCAGCGCCGCGAGCTGGCGCGGATTGCGCTTCAGCGGCTTGGCCAGCTGCAGCGCGAGATTGGTGGCGAAGTCGCCGTGGCTCGCCTGCTTCGGACGTTCGAGCAGGATGGTGATGTCGGCGTGATCGGGCGCGACGCTCCTGAGCGCGGCTCTGAGCAGGTCGGTCAGCAATACTTTCGGGTCGGCGCTCATGGCACTCGGGAGAAGATCGAAACGCGCGATTATAACGGATCGCCCCGCCCTGCCCGGCGCAGCTTGTGTCGGCAAGTTGCCGCCGGAATGCCCCGGCTCCAGCTTCCCCCTGCAACCCTTTCGGGCTACAGTCCGCCCTTTATCCGACCGCCGAACTCGCCGTGCGCCTCCTGCGTCTCGCCAAGATAGCCTCCGTCAGTCTGCGCTTCGGCCTCGATCGCATGGTGCTCGACGCCGACAGCAGCGGCCGCCTGGCGCGCCTCTGGCATGCGGTGTTCTTCTGGCGCCGCTTCGCCGAGCCGCGCGCCGTGCGACTTCGCCGCGCGCTGGAATCGCTCGGGCCGATCTTCGTCAAGTTCGGACAGATGCTGTCGACCCGGCGCGACCTGCTGCCGCCCGACCTGGCCGACGAGCTCGCGCTGCTGCAGGACCGCGTGCCGCCCTTCCCCACCGATGAGGCGCTGCGGGTGCTCGAGGGCTTCTACGGCAAGCCGATCGACGAGGTGTTCGGCAACTTCGCGCGCACCCCGGTGGCCTCGGCCTCGGTCGCGCAGGTGCACTTCGCCGAGTTGCCCGACGGCACCGAGGTGGCGGTGAAGGTCCTGCGCCCCGGCATCGAGCGCGTCATCGCGCACGACCTCGCCCTGCTGGAGGTCGCCGCCTTGGTGCTGGAGAAGATCTGGCCGGAAGGCAGGCGGCTCAAGCCGCGCGAGGTGGTGGCCGAGTTCACCAAGTACCTCAACGACGAGCTCGACCTCATGCGCGAGGCGGCGAACTGCTCGCAGCTGCGGCGCAACTTCAAGGACTCCCCGCTGCTGCGGGTGCCGGAGGTGCACTGGGACTGGTGCGGCCGCAACGTCATGGTCATGGAGCGCATGCACGGCGTGCAGATCTCGCAGACCGCCGCCTTGCGCGCGCAGGGCACGGACCTGTCGGCCTTGTCGCGCGCCGGCGTCGAGATCTTCTTCACCCAGGTGTTCCGTGACGGCTTCTTCCACGCCGACATGCATCCGGGAAACATCTTCGTGGATCAGGACGGCAGCTATATCGCCCTCGATTTCGGCATCATGGGCACGCTCAACGAGGTCGACAAGAACTACCTCGCGCAGAACTTCCTCGCCTTCTTCAAGCGCGACTACAACCGCGTGGCAATGGCCCACATCGAGGCCGGCTGGGTGCCGGCGAAGACGCGGGTGGACGAGTTCGAAGCGGCGATCCGCACCGTGTGCGAACCGATCTTCGACAAGCCGCTGAAGGACATCTCCTTCGGCAAGACGCTGCTGCGCCTGTTCCAGACCGCGCGCCGCTTCGAGATGGAGGTGCAGCCACAGCTCGTGCTGCTGCAGAAGACGCTGCTCAACATCGAGGGCCTCGGCCGCCAGCTCGATCCCGAGCTCGACCTGTGGAAGACCGCGAAGCCCTTCCTGCAACGCTGGATGGACGAGCAGATGGGCTGGCGCGCGATGGTGCGCAGCGTCAAGGAAGAGGCGCCGAACTGGGCCGGCACCCTGCCCCAGCTGCCGCGGCTGGTGCACCACGCGCTGACCGAATCGACCAGACAGCAGACGGCGCAGCAACAGCAGCTCGACCAGCTCGCAACCGGACAGCGCCAGCTCGGGCGGCTGTTGACCGTGGTGGGCCTGCTCGCCGCGGCGCTGCTCGCGATCGAGCTGTACCGGACCTTCGGCTGAGGAGCGCGCCGGCGGTGCGCCGCGCTGCGGGCGCGCCGCGGCGGACCGCGGGCCCCGGATGGCATGCGCGGCTGAACGAATCGGGCCGCGCAATATCCAAAGGGCAAACACTCCGCCCCGGCTCCCCGATTGGGCGCGCAGCGGGCGAAACGGGAGGTCTGCCATGACGTCGCCAAGCCCTGCTCGAGGCCGAAACAACATGCTGCTGAAGATCATCGGCGCAGCCTCGGCGCTGGGTGCGCCGCATCCGGCTTGCGCGGACGCCCCCGAGGCGCTGCGCAGCGATGGGCTGGTCGAGCGCCTGGCAGGGCTGGGGCTGGCGGTCGAGTGGACCGAGACGCTGTCACCGCTCGGCGGTCCGCCCCAGAATGCCAACATGGCGACGCGACTGCTCGCCAACGGCGAGTTCGCCCGCCGGCTGGCCGACCATGTCGCCGCACTCGACGCGGCGGCGCGCCCGCTGATCATCGGCGGTGATCACGCGGTGGGCGCGGGCACCTGGCGCGGGCTGGCGCGGCGGGCCGGCAGGGCCCCGGGCCTGATCTGGATCGATGCCCACCTCGACAGCCACACACGGGCCAGCACCCACTCCGGCAACATCCACGGCATGCCGCTGGCAGCCCTGCTCGGCGAGGGCGACCCGACGCTGGCCGATGTCGCCGGGCCGCGCCTCGAGCCCTCGCGCGTCTGCGTGGTCGGCGCCCGCGCCTGGGAGACGGAAGAGCGCATGCGCCTCGACCGCCTCGGCGTGCGGGTGTTCGACATGGACGAGATCCGCGCCCGCGGCCTGCCGGTGGTGTTCCGCGAGGCGGTTGAGATCGCCCGGAAGGGCGCCGCGGGCGGCGCAGGCTTCGGCATCAGCCTGGACCTCGATGCGCTCGATCCGCAGAACGTGCCGGCGGTGACCTGCCGCGAGACGGCCGGGCTCGAGCCCCGCGCCCTCGCCGAGGCCTTGCTGACGCTGCGCGGCTGCACCGACTTCATGGCGATGGAAATCGTCGAGTACCGGCCGGACCTCGACGTCGACGGCCGCAGCGCGCACTGGGCAGCGGAGCTGGCCTGTGCCGCGCTGGGCCCGGACGCCGACTGGCTGCGCGAGCGCGAGGAGCGCTTCGGCGCCGCCAACTACGCGCCCTTGCCGGCAGTGTTTCACCGCGGCGAGGGCGTATGGCTGTGGGACGTCGCCGGCCGGCGCTACCTCGACATGATGAGCGCCTACTCCGCGGTGAGCTTCGGCCATTCGAACCCGCGCCTGGTGCAGGCCCTGACCGATCAGGCGCAGCGCCTGGCGCTGACCTCGCGGGCATTCTTCAACGACCGCCTGCCGGTGCTGCTCGAGCATCTGGGCACGACCTTCGGCTACGAGCGCGCGCTGCCGGTCAACACCGGCCTGGAAGCGGTCGAGACGGCGCTCAAGGCCGCGCGCAAGTGGGGGCACAAGGTCAAGGGCATCGCCGCCGACCGCGCCCAGATCATCGCCTGCGACGGCAACTTCCATGGCCGCTCGATCGCGATCGTCGGCCTGTCCTCGAACGCGCAGTACCGCGACGGGTTCGGCCCCTTCCCGCCGGGACTGCGCCGCATCCCCTTTGGCGACGCCGCCGCGCTCGAGGCGGCGATCACCCCCGAGACGGCCGCCTTCCTCGTCGAGCCGATCCAGGGCGAGGGCGGCATCATCGTGCCGCCGCAGGGCTACCTGGCCGACTGCGCGGAAATCTGCCGGCGCCATGATGTGCTGCTGATCGCCGACGAGGTGCAGACCGGGCTCGGGCGCACCGGGCGCCTGCTCGCCTCCGACCACGACGGCGTGCGGCCCGACGGCCTGATCCTCGGCAAGGCGCTCGGCGGCGGCCTGGTGCCGGTATCGGCCTTCCTCGCCGACCGCGCGGTGATGGACGTGTTCGGCCCGGGTGACCACGGCTCCACCTTCGGCGGCAACCCGCTCGGCGCCGCGGTCGCGATCGAGGTGCTCGCGCTGCTGGCCGAGACGCGGCCGTGGGAGCGTGCCGAGCGCCTGGGCGAGCGCCTGCAGGCGCAGTTGCGCGCTGCCTCCCTGCCCTGCGTGCGCGAGGTGCGCGGGCGCGGCCTGCTGGTGGGCCTGGCACTCGACCCGGCGATGGCCAACGCCCTCGAGGTGGCCGGTCGCCTGCTCGAGCACGGCATCGCCACGCGCGACACCAACGGCAACGTCATCCGCCTGGCGCCGCCGCTGATCATCGACGAGCCCACGCTCGACGAAGGGGCGGCGCGCTGCATCGAGGTGCTGGGCGCCATCGGCGCTTGAGCAGGCCGCGCGCGGGGCTCCGTTCGCTGCGTTGCACAAATGCAATATTCCCTCGGGCGATCAAGCCCTTGAGAGCGGATTCGTATCACCCTCCGCGGCCATTCGTTGCTAAACTCGCGCGCTGAATTTTTCCACCAACGCGCGGATGCGCTTACAAACCGAAGGGCCTAACCATGCTGCTCTGGCTTGTCGTCGCCTATCTCATCGTCTCGATCGGCATCGGCCTGTATGCCGCCACCCGGGTGCACAGCGCCCGTGACTACATCGTCGCCGGCCGCAACCTGCCGATGGTGGTCGTGCTCGCCATGGTGTTCGCCACCTGGTTCGGCGCGGAAACCGTGCTCGGCACCTCGGCCACCTTCCTGGAGGAGGGCTTCCGCGGCCTGATCTCCGACCCGCTCGGCGCCTCGGTGTGCCTGATCCTGTTCGGCCTGGTCTTCGCCCGCCCGCTGTACCGCATGAACCTGCTGACGCTGGGCGACTTCTTCCGCCAGCGCTACAACCGCAGCACCGAACTGATCCTGTCGATCTGCATCGTGCTGTCCTATCTCGGCTGGGTCGCGGCGCAGATCACCGCGCTCGGCCTGGTGTTCAACGTGCTGTCGGCAGACGTGGTGTCGATGAACCAGGGCATGCTGATCGGCGCCGGCGTGGTGCTGGTGTATACGCTGTTCGGCGGCATGTGGTCGGTGGCGATGACCACCTTCGTGCAGATGATCGTCATCGTGCTCGGCCTGTTCTACGTCACCTGGCTCGCCGGCGACATGGCGGGCGGCTTCGACGCCGTCGTCGCCAAGGCAGCCGCCGAGGGCAAGCTCGAGTTCCTGCCCACGCTCGACGCCGTCGACATGATCGCCTGGATCGCCGCCTTCGCCACCATGGCGCTCGGCTCCATCCCGCAACAGGACGTGTTCCAGCGCGTGAATTCGTCGAAGAACGAGACCGTGGCGGTATGGGGCACGACGCTGGGCGGCCTGAGCTACTTCTTCTTCGCCGCGGTGCCGCTGTTCCTCGCCTACACCGCCAGCATCATCGACCCGGCCATGGTGGAGCGCCTGATGGCGCAGGACTCGCAGCTGATCCTGCCGACGCTGGTGCTGCAGTACATGCCGTTCGCCGCGCAGGTCGTGTTCTTCGGCGCCCTGCTGTCGGTGATCATGAGCACCGCCTCGGGCACCCTGCTCGCGCCCTCGGTCACCTTCTCCGAGAACGTGCTGCGCGGCTTCATCCCGGGCATGAGCGATCGCCAGTTCCTGTGGTGCACGCGCGCGGTCGTGGTGCTGTTCACGGTGGGCGTGACCTGGTATGCGACGAGCGCCGAATCGAGCATCCACGAGATGGTCGAGAACGCCTATCGCGTGACCCTCGCCGGCGCCTTCGTGCCGCTTGCCGCCGGCCTGTTCTGGAAACGGGCGAACAACCTCGGCGCGGCGCTCGCCATGACGCTCGGCCTGTCGACCTGGCTGCTGCTGGAGACGTTCGTGCCCGAAGGCGACGTCGAACCGCAGCTCTACGGCCTCGCCGCGAGCGCGCTCGGCATGCTCGTGGGCGGATTCGTCGGCGCGAAGACGCACCACCGCCCGCACGCCGGCCATCACCACGCCGCCACGGCCACCTACCACACGGCGCGCTGAGCCCGCGCTGCGCCCTACGAGGGGGCCTCGAGCGAACGCCGCGGCGGCTTTGACCCGTGTCAAAGCCGGCACGGGCAGCGGCGCACTAAGGTTGCGGGGCTTCGGACAACCCGGCCCCGCAACCCGATGAACACACGCCCACCCATCGAGCTGGTCTGCCCCGCGGGCAGCCTGCCTGCGCTCAAGACCGCGATCGACCACGGCGCCGACTGCGTCTATGTCGGCTTCAAGGACGCCACCAACGCGCGCAACTTCAGCGGCCTGAACTTCGACCCGGCGCAGCTGCGCGAGGGCATCGCCTACGCCCATGGTCGCCGGCGCAAGGTGCTGCTGGCGCTCAACACCTATCCCCAGGCGAGTAACTGGGCGGGCTGGACCGCCGCCATCGACCGCGCCGCCGAATTCGGCATCGACGCGGTGATCCTCGCCGACCCCGGCCTGATGGCCTATGCGGCGAAGACGCATCCGCAGCTGCGCCTGCACCTGTCGGTGCAGGGCTCGGCCACCAGCCACGAGGCGATCAACTTCTACCACGAGCGCTTCGGCATCCAGCGCGCGGTGCTGCCGCGGGTGCTGTCGATGGCGCAGGTCGACAACGTCGTCGGCCGCACGCCGGTGGAGATCGAGGTGTTCGGCTTCGGCGGCCTGTGCGTGATGGTCGAAGGTCGCTGCGCGCTGTCGGCCTACGCCACCGGCGAGTCGCCCAACTGCAACGGCGCCTGCTCGCCGGGCAGGCACGTGCGCTGGGAAGACACGCCGCGCGGCATGGAGACCCGCCTCAACGGCATCCTGATCGACCGCTTCGCCGACGGCGAGCGCGCCGGCTACCCGACCCTGTGCAAGGGCCGCTTCGAGGTCAATGACGAGACCTATTACGCGATCGAGGAGCCGACCAGCCTGAACACCCTGGCGTTGCTGCCCGAGCTCGCCCGCATCGGCATTCGTGCGATCAAGATCGAGGGCCGCCAGCGCAGCCCGGCCTACGTCGCGCAGGTGACCGGGGTATGGCGCGCCGCGCTCGACAAGGTGATGACCGCACCCGACAGCTTCGCCGTGCTGCCGGCGTGGATGGCCGGGCTCGACAAGGTGTCCGAGGGCCAGAGCCACACCCTCGGCGCCTATTACCGCCCCTGGAAATGAGAGACCGTCGCCAATGCAAGGCCAACCGATGAAACTCGCCCTCGGTCCGCTGCTTTACTACTGGCCGCGCCAGAGCGTGCTCGACTTCTACGCCGACATCGCCGAGAGCCCGGCCGACAGCGTCTATCTCGGCGAGACCGTATGCTCCCGCCGCCATGAGCTGCGCCTGGACGACTGGCTGGAGGTCGGCCGCGTGCTCGCCTCCGCCGGCAAGGAGGTGGTGCTGTCCACCCAGGGGCTGATCGAGTCGGAGTCCGATCTCAAGCAGCTGCGGCGCAGCGTGGCGCAGCGCGAGTTCCGCGTCGAGGCCAACGACATGGCCGCGGTGCGGCTGCTGGCCGCCGCCGGCATCCGCGGCTGGGTGGCCGGGCCGACGCTGAACGTCTTCAACCCGCACACACTGGCACTGCTGATGGAGGCCGGCGCCACGCGCTGGGCGGTCGCACCGGAGATGGGCGGCGACGCACTGGCCGAGCTGCGCGCCGGGCTAGCGGGCGGGATCGAGACCGAGGTCTTCGCCTGGGGCCGCCTGCCGCTGGCGCATTCGGCGCGCTGCTTCACCGCGCGCCACTTCAACCTGCAGAAGGACAGCTGCGAGTTCCGCTGCCTGGCGATCATGGACGGCCTCACGCTGCGCACCCGCGAGGGCGAGCCCTTCCTGACGCTGAACGGCGTGCAGACGCAGTCCGCCCGCGTGCACACCCTGCTCGGGGACCTGCCGGCGGTACGCGAACGCGCCGAGATCCTGCGCATCAGCCCGCAGGGCGAGCACACGCGCTCGGTGCTGGACCTGTTCCGCACCACCCTCGACGGCCGGCAGGCGCCGGCGGCGGCCGTCGCCGCCAGCCGCCAGTGGATGGTCGAGGCGCCGTGCAACGGCTTCTGGCACGGTCGGCCGGGCGTCGAGCAGTACCTCCCGGCCTGAGGCGGGCGCCCCCGCCAGTCGCAGTCCCATCGTCAGCTCGAGGACCCCATGCCCGCCCTGCCCGCGTTCCCCCTCACGGCGCTGCTGCCGGCCAGCCTGAAGCGCTCGCTCGGCCGCCGCGCCGCCGCCTTGCGCGTGCCGCAGTTCACCGCGCCGCCCGCGCTCGGGCGTGCCCTCGCCCGCCTGCCACAGCGCCCGCCCGCGCTGCTGCTCAGCGCGGCGCTGAACCTGGCGCTCGGCCGCATCCTGCCACGCGAGACGCTGGCGCCGCTGACCGGCCGCCGGCTGCGCATGTGCGTCGGCGACCTCGGCCTGCGCCTGGAGTTCACGCTCACGCCCGCGGGCTTTCGGCCCACCGGCCCGGCGTCGAAGCCGGACCTGGCGATCTCGGCCAGCGCCCGCGACTACCTCGCGCTCGCCCTGCGCGAGGAGGACGCCGACACCCTGTTCTTCAGCCGGCGCCTGCGCATGGAGGGCGACACCGAGCTCGGCCTGCTGGTCAAGAACACGCTCGACGCGGTCGATTGGGACGCCTTGCGCGCCCGGCTGCCGCGACCCCTGGCGAGCGCGCTCAGCCTCGATCGCTGACGCGCGAACGCGGGAACAGCAGGTCGACGAAGCGCTCGGCGGTGGGCTGCGGCTCGTGGTTGGCGAGGCCGGGGCGCTCGTTGGCCTCGATGATGACGTAGTCGTCCCCGGCCACGTCGGGCACGAGGAAGTCAAGCCCGGTCACCGGGATGTCGAGCACGCGCGCGGCCTTCTCCGCCGCGTCGCGCAGCGCCGGATGCAGCTCGGCGGTGACGTCGTGGATGGTGCCGCCGGTATGCAGGTTGGCGGTGTTGCGCACCGTCAGCCACTGCTCGGCCGGCAGCACGTCGTCGAGTTCGAGGCCGGCGGCGCGCACGCAGCGCCGGGTCTCGTCGTCGAGGGGGATATGCGCTTCGCCACCGGTCGCGGCCGCGCGACGGCGACTCTGCTTCTCGATCAGGGCGCGCACCGTGCTTTCACCATCGCCCAGGACCATCGGCGGACGGCGCACCGCGGCGGCGACGACGCGGAAGCCGATGACGACGATGCGCAGGTCCTCGCCGGCGCAGAAGCGCTCTATCAGCACGCGGTCGCAGTGCTCGCGCGCGCGGGCGATCGCCGCCTCGAGTTCCTCCACCCCGCTCAGGTTCACGCTGATGCCCTTGCCCTGCTCGCCCTCCACCGGTTTGACCACCACCGCGCCCTGCGCGGCGAGGAAGGCGGCATTGTCGGCCGCCTTGCCGGCCGTCGTCTGCGCCGGCACCGACAGGCCGGCCGCCGCGAGCAGCTTCAGCGTCACCCGCTTGTCCTGGCATCGGCTCATCGCGATCGCCGAGGTCAGCTCGGACAGCGATTCACGACAGACGATGCTGCTGCCACCGAGCGTGAGGCGGAAATAGCCGTTCTCGGCGTCGAGCAGCTCGACATGGATCCCGCGCCGGCCGGCCTCGTCGGTGATCAGGCGCGCATAGGGATTGAGCTGGTCGTAGCCGTCCGCCGTGCCGGTGAACAGCGGCTCGTTGATGGCGTTGCGGCGCTTCACCGCAAAGGCCGGGATGAGCTGGAAGCCCAGCTTCTCGTAGAGGGCGATGGCCTGTTCGTTGTCGTGCACGACCGACACGTCCATCCAGGCGCGGCCGCGCGCCTGGTAGCGCTCCGCCAGGTAGCGCACCAGGGCCTCGCCGATGCCCGGCTGCGCCGCCTGCGGCGCCACCGCCAGCGACCACAGGCTCGAACCGAGCTGGGGGTCGCTGAAGGCCTCGACGTGGTCCAGCCCCATCGCCACGCCGACCACTTCGCCGCTGGCCAGATCCTCGGCCAGCGCATAGTTGATCGCCCGGCTCGCACGCGCCTTCCACACCTGCTGCGCATCGACCTCCACCATGCCGCGTGCGCGATACAAGGCATTGATCGCGGCGACGTCCGCGCGCGTGCGCAGGCGCCGCAGCGTGAAGCCGCGCCGCGCCGGCGGATGCGTGCGATAGGCCGAAAGCTGCAGGCGGAGGGCGTCGGAGGGGTCGAGGAAGAGCTGCTGCGGCGCCTGCGCCACCACCACCTGCGGCTTCTCGACGTAGAAGGCGATGTCGCGCTTGCCCGGCGCCTCGCGCAGCAGCTCCGCCGCCAGCCGCGCCGGATCCTGCCAGGTCTGGGCGGGCAGCAGGCGCCCCCAGCCGCAGTCGATGATCACGTCCCGCGGCATCGCCGCCACCTCGGGCTGGCCGGCGGGCAGGTGCAGGGGTTGGCGGGCCGGGCGCCAGGCCCGGCTGATTTGCTTGCGCATCAGCACTCTCCGTCAGGCGGCATGCGTCTGCAGCCACCATTCGAGCAGCCCGAGCTGCCACAGCTTGGAGCCGCGAAGCGGCGTGATATGCGCCGACGGATCGGCCAGCAGGCGGGCGACATAGTCGCTGCGGAAAAGGCCGCGCTCGCGCGCGGCGCGGCTGCCGAGCGCATCCTGCACGCGCTCGAGCACTGGGCCGCGCAGATGCTTCAGGGCCGGCACCGGGAAATAGCCCTTGGGCCGGTCGATGACCGCGCTCGGGATCACCTTGCGCGCAGCCTCCTTGAGCACGCCCTTGCCGCCATGCGCGAGCTTGTGGCGGGCCGGGATGCGGGCGGCGAGCTCCACCAGTTCGTGATCGAGGAAGGGTACGCGCGCCTCCAGACCGAAGGCCATCGTCATGTTGTCGACACGCTTGACCGGATCGTCGACCAGCATCACGGTGGTGTCGAGGCGCAAGGCCTTGTCCACCGGGTCGTCCGCACCCGGTGCGGCGAAGGCGCGGGCGACGAAGTCGGCGCTGTGGTCGCCGGCGCCCTCGCCCTCGAGCCACTCCGGGCACACCACCGCGCGGTACTCGGCATGGTCGCGGTCGCGGAAGGCGGCGAGGTAGTCGGCGAGCGGGTCGGTGCTGCCGGCGAGCTTCGGATACCAGTGGTAGCCGCCGAAGACCTCGTCCGCACCCTGGCCGCTCTGCACCACCTTGCTGTGGCGCGACACCGCCTCGGACAGCAGGTAGAAGCCGATGCAGTCGTGGCTCACCATCGGCTCGCTCATCGCCTCCACCGCCTCGGGCAGGCGGGCGAGCAGGTCGGACTCGGGCACGAAGATGCGCTCGTGCTCGGTGCCGAAGCGGCGCGCGACGATGTCCGCGTATTCGAACTCGTTGCCCTTCTCGCCACCGACGTCTTCGAAACCGACGTTGTAGGTGCGCAGGTCGCGCACGCCGGCTTCGTGCATCAGGCCGACGATCAGGCTGGAGTCGACCCCGCCCGACAGCAACGCGCCGACGGGCACGTCGGCCACCAGGCGGCGCTTGACCGCGGCGCGCAGGCCCTCTAGCAGGATCTCGGTCCATTCCTCGAAGCTGCGCGCCTCGTCAGCCGCGTCGCGCGGGTACGCGAGCGACCAGAACGTGCGCTCGCTGCGGCGGCCGTCGGCCTCGACCGTCATCAGCGTGCCCGGCGCGAGCTTGCGCACGCCGCGCAGGATGGTGTGCGGGGCGGGCACGACCGCATGGAAGGAGAGGTAATGGTTGAGCGCGACCGGGTCGATCGCGGTGTCGACGCCGCCGGCCGCGAGCAGGGCCGGCAGCGAGGAGGCGAAGCGCAGCGCGCCGGCCTGCTCGCTGTAGTACAGCGGCTTGATGCCGAGGCGGTCGCGCCCGAGCAGCACACGGCCGCTGTCACGCTCCCAGATGGCGAACGCGAACATGCCGTTGAGGCGCTGCACGAACTCCGGCCCCCAGGCGTGATAGGCTTTGAGCAGGACCTCCGTGTCGCCGTGCGAGTAGAAGCGGTAGCCTTCGGCCTCGAGTTCGCGGCGCAGTTCGGGGTGGTTGTACACCGCACCGTTGAACACGATGCCGATGCCGAGCAGGGGGTCGAACATCGGCTGCTGCGCGGCATCGGAAAGGTCCATGATCTTCAGCCGCCGATGCGCGCAGGACCAGCCGTCCTGAGCGAACATCCCGCCCGCGTCGGGGCCGCGCCGGCGCTGGCTCTCGTTCATCCGCGCGAGTGCCGCGAGGTCCGCTTCGCGACCGTCAAAGGTGATTTCGCCTGCGATTCCGCACATGAGACTTCCCGTATGTTTAACCGCCCCATTCTAGCAAATTGCATTTGTGCAAATTGTTTAGACGACTCCGGATCGCTGCGCTAAGCTCGGCGCGCACCGCCAATCACGCGCTTCCAGCACGCCCATGCCATCGGAATTCGACCTGATCCGCCGCCACTTCGACCGCGGCACGCGCCACAGCGACCTCGCCGTCGGCGACGACGCCGCGCTGCTGAGTGCGGCCGCGGGGATGCAGCTCGCGGTGTCCACAGACATGCTGGTGGCGGGCACGCATTTCTTCGCCGACACCGATGCCGAAGCGCTGGGCTGGAAGGCGCTGGCGGTCAACCTCTCGGATCTGGCGGCGATGGGGGCGGTGCCGCGCTGGGCGACCCTCGCGATCTCCCTGCCGGCCGCCGACGAAGACTGGATCGCCGCGTTTTCGCGCGGCTTCTTCGCCTGCGCCGACGCCTTCGAGGTCGACATCGTCGGCGGCGACACCACCCGCGGCCCGCTGACGCTGTCGGTGACGATCATCGGCGAGGTCCCGCGCGGCGAGGCGGTGACCCGCGCCGGCGGTCGTGCCGGCGACGACGTCTGGGTGTCGGGCCAGCCCGGCCTCGCCGCGCTCGGCCTCGAAGCCCTGCATGGCGACGCCACGCTCACCGCCGACGGCGCGGCACGCTGCCTCGAGGCCCTGCACCGCCCCGAGCCACGCGTGGCGCTGGGACAGGCGTTGCGCGGCCTGGCGACGGCGATGCTGGACGTCTCCGACGGCCTGCTCGGCGATCTCGGCCACATCCTCGAGCGCTCGACGGTCGGCGCGGTGATCGAGCTCGACGCCCTGCCGCTGGCGGCGCTACTCGACACCGGGGCACCCGCGGCGCTGGCGCGGCGATGCCTGCTGGCGGGGGGCGACGACTACGAACTGCTGTTCGCAGCGCCAGCGGCGGCGCGGGATGCGATCGCCGCTACCGGACAGCGCCTCGCCCTTGCCCTGCACCGCATCGGCGCGCTCGACGGAAATCCGGGACAATTGATGCTGCGCGAAGCCGACGGCCGCCTGCACCCCGGCCTGGCTTCCGGATACGATCACTTCGGCTGAGACTGCGCCGCTCCTTTCGACCCCTGCCGTGCTCGCACGACACCCAAACCCGACAACGCCATGCGCCCCACCCCGCGTCTGATGTTCAGCCACCCGGCCCACTTCATCTCGCTCGGCTTCGGCTCCGGCCTGTCACCCTGGGCGCCCGGCACCGCCGGCACGCTGCTGGCCTGGGCGCTGTATCCGCTGATCCGCACGCCGCCGCTGTCGGAGATGGTGTTCCTCGTCATTCTCGGCAGCCTGTTCCTTGCCGGCATCATCGCCACCGACAGCACCGGGCGCGCGCTCGGCGCCTCCGACCATGGGGCGATCGTGTGGGACGAGATGGTCGCCACCTGGCTGGTGCTGCTGTTCACACCCAATACCCTGATGTGGCAGGCGGTTGCGGTCGGCCTGTTCCGCTTCTTCGACATCGTCAAGCCGCCGCCGGTGCGGTGGGCGGACCAGGCCCTCGCGGGGGGCCTGGGCGTCATGCTCGACGACCTCATCGCGGCGGGTTACACCCTGCTCGTGCTCGCCATCCTGGTCAATCTGGCCGGCGCATGATGGATCCGTCCCTGACCTTGCTGTCGGAGGCGCTGGGCAGCGCGCTCGCCGCGCGCGGCTGGATGCTCGCGACCGCGGAGAGCTGCACCGGGGGCTGGATCGCCGAAGCGGTCACGGCCACGGCGGGCAGCTCGGGCTGGTTCGACCGCGGATTCGTCAGCTACTCGAACGCCGCCAAGATGGACATGCTGGGCGTATCGGCCGACACCCTCGCCGCCCACGGCGCGGTGAGCGAGGAGACGGTGCGGGAGATGGCCCTCGGCGCGCTCGCCCGCAGCCGCGCCCAGGCCGCCGTGGCGGTCTCCGGCGTCGCCGGCCCGGGCGGCGGCAGCGCGGCGAAGCCGGTCGGCACCGTTTGCCTGGCCTGGGCCCTGGCGGGCGGGCAAACCCGCGTGCTGACGTGCCGTTTCGATGGCGACCGCGAGTCCGTTCGGCGC
Source organism: Rhodocyclaceae bacterium (assembly GCA_041565515.1). GTDB lineage: Bacteria > Pseudomonadota > Gammaproteobacteria > Burkholderiales > Rhodocyclaceae > Thauera. The sequence goes on from JBFGUQ010000014.1 coordinate 14,641, forward strand.
CAGACCGTGGCCTGCGCCCTGCGCGGGCTGATCGAAGCGCTGGCCTGACGGGCGTCACGGCCCCGCGCGCGACACACGGACATAGCTGTAAATATATTCATGTATTAGACTGCGGGTATCAGGGTCGGGCAGAAGCATCCCTGCAATCTCTGTGCCATAATTCGCAACTCGAAGAGGAAGGACTTCCATGGACGACAACAAGGCCAAGGCACTCGCCGCCGCGCTCTCGCAGATCGAAAAGCAGTTCGGCAAGGGCTCGATCATGCGCATGGGCGACGGCACCGTCGAACGCGACATCCAGACCGTGTCCACCGGCTCGCTCGGGCTCGACATCGCGCTCGGGCTCGGCGGCCTGCCGCGCGGCCGGGTGGTCGAGATCTACGGCCCCGAATCCTCCGGCAAGACCACGCTGACCCTGCAGGTCATCGCCGAAATGCAGAAGCTCGGCGGCACCGCCGCCTTCATCGACGCCGAGCACGCGCTCGATGTCGGCTATGCCGAAAAGCTCGGCGTGAACATCGAGGACCTGCTGATCTCCCAGCCCGACACCGGCGAACAGGCGCTCGAGATCGGCGACATGCTGGTACGCTCCGGCGGCGTCGATGTGGTCGTCATCGACTCGGTGGCGGCGCTGACGCCGAAGGCCGAGATCGAAGGCGAGATGGGCGACCAGTTGCCGGGCCTGCAGGCCCGCCTGATGAGCCAGGCGCTGCGCAAGCTCACCGCCAACATCAAGCGCACCAACACGCTGGTGATCTTCATCAACCAGATCCGCATGAAGATCGGCGTCATGTTCGGCAGCCCGGAAACCACCACCGGCGGCAA
>JBFGUQ010000015.1:0-14586 GCA_041565515.1 Rhodocyclaceae bacterium
CTGCTGGAAGAGGACTTCTTCGGCACGGTGCTCAATCCGGCGATCACCGATCTCGTTCAGCGCACGATCGGCATGTCCTGGCTCGCGGATCTCATCGTCGGCGAGTACGGCCTTTGGACGATGGGCATGACCTACGCCCTGGCGCTGATCCTGCCGATCGTCACCACCTTCTTCCTCGCCTTCGGCGTGCTCGAGGACTCGGGCTACTTCTCGCGCCTGTCGGTCATCGCCAACCGCCTGTTCGCCGCCATCGGCCTCAACGGCCGCGCCGTGCTGCCGATGGTGCTCGGCCTGGGCTGCGTCACCATGGCCACGCTCACCACCCGCATCCTGCACACCCCGCGCGAACGCCTGATCACCACCTATTTGATGGCGCTGGCGATTCCGTGCTCGGCCCAGCTCGGCGTCGTCCTCGGCCTGCTCGGCGGCATCTCCTTCGGCGCCACGCTGATCTGGGTCGCGAGCATCGTGCTGGTGCTGCTGTTCACCGGCTGGCTGGCGAGCAAGGTCATCGGCGGGCGGCGCGTGCCGCTGGTCACCGAACTGCCGCCGATGCGCATGCCGGTCCTGGGCAACGTCCTGAAGAAGACCGGCGGCCGCTTGAAGTGGTACCTGATCGAGGTCATCCCGCTGTTCCTGGTCGGCACCCTGATGATGTTCGCGCTCGACCGCAGCGGTGCGCTGCCGTGGATCATCGAAGCCGGCGAGCCCCTGGTGACGGGCTGGCTCGGCCTGCCGCCGGCGGCGAGCGCGGCCTTCGTCATGGGCTTCCTCAGGCGCGACTTCGGCGCCAGCGGCCTGTTCGCGCTGCAAAACGAGCTCAGCATGGTGCAGGCAGTGGTGGGCATGGTGACCATCACCCTGTTCGTGCCCTGCATCGCCAGCCTGATGATGATCGTCAAGGAACAAGGTCTGCGCACGGCCGCGCTGATGCTGGCGATGATCATCCCGACCGCCTTCCTCGTCGGTGGCGTGCTCAACCACGGCCTGCGGCTCTTCTTCTGAGGCAACGATGAACACCGACACAAACAGTGCCCACGAACGCATCCGCCTCACCGGCACGCCGCTCGGGCGCAGTGTGCGCATCGTCGACTTCGGCGACGGCATCGACCCGCTGCAGCACGAGCAGCTGCACGCCTACGGCCTGTCGGCGGCGAGCGGAGTGCGCGTGCTGCAACAGCAGCCGATGACGGTGGTGCTGTGCGAACACGTCGAGCTCGCCCTCGAGCACGCCGTTGCCCGCCATATCTGGGTGGAGCCGGCCTGAGCCGACGCGCGGACCGCGCCGCGCTACCAGCCCAGTCCCTTGCGCAGCGCGAGCAGCACCGCCATGCCGAGGATGATGGGCAGCCACGGATTGCGCCAGCGCAGGGCCACCGCGACGACGACGATCGCCGCCGCGAGCTTGGGATTGAACGGTGCGAACTCGCCGCCATCGAGCAGGATGTCGGGCAGCACCAGGGCAGACAGCGCCGCTGCCGGCGAATAGCGCAGCGCGCGATGCAGCGCCGGCGACAGGCGCACCTTCTCCCCGAGCACGATGAAGCTGCCGCGCGTCATCAAGGTGGTCGCGCCGATCGCGATGAAGGTGATCCACAGCCACAGGCCCTCGCTCATCGCCTCGCCTCCTTCTGCTGCCACTGCTCGGCGAAGAAGCCGGCGGCGATGCCGATCGCGATGCCGGCGAACAAGCCCAGGCGCAGCGGCAGGTCGCGCAGCAAGACCGCACCGAGCCCGCCGGCGAGCGCGGCCACCAGCATCGGCCGCGCAAGCATCATCGGCAGCATGATCAGCATCAGGGCGATCGTGGCCATGAACTCCAGCGACCAGTCACTCGGGATCACGCCCGCGCCGAGCACGCCGGCGAGCACGAACAGCTGCCACAGCAGCCAGGCGTACACCGAGGGCGCGATGAAATAGCCCCAGCGCCATTGCGGATCCTCGCTGGCGAGCATCTTCTCCGAGCCGACCGCGAACACGCCGTCGATCAGCAGATAGCTCGCGCCCAGCCGGCGTGCCAGGGCGTTGCCCTGAAAGGCCGGGGCCAGCGCCGCGCTGAAGATGATGAAGCGCAGGTTGAGCACCAGGGCGGTGACGAAGATCAGCCACAGCGGCGCGCCGGAGCCGATCAACGGCAGCGTGCCGAGCTGCGCGGTGCCGGCGAAGACGAGCACGTTCATGCCCATGGCTTCGAGCGGCGACAGCCCGATCGAGCGCATCGCGATACCGGTGACCACAGCCCAGGGGATGAGGCCGACCGACATCGGCAGGAAGTCGCGAAAGCCCTCGCGGGCACCGAGTCGGAATGCAGCATCCATGGTTCGTCCCCGGCAAAAGCTCGACAGCATAGCAGTGACCGCGGCGACAGGTGCTGCGGCGGGCCTGCCGTGCCGTCTGAGCACCCGCTCTGATAGTCTTCGAAGGAACCGGAAACCCGAGCGCCGACATGACTGCTCCCTGCTCAGATGCCTGCGGCAGCGCCTCCACCCCGCCGCGCCCCCCCGATCGGGCCGGCGACCCAGCGGCGGCCGGCGCTGGCGCGCGGCGGCGTTCGACCTTCCGCCTTGCGGGCATGGATTGCCCAGCGGAAGCGCAGATGGTCAGGCTGCAACTGGCGCGGGATCCGGTGTACGCCCTGGCGTTCGACCTGCCCGCCCGGCGCCTGACCGTCGACCATGCGGGAGACGCGGCGGCGATTCTCGAACGCCTGCTGCCGCTGGGCTACGGTGCCGAGCTGGTCGCGAGCCAGCCGCTGGGCGCCGCCGACGCAGCCGCGGACGCGGCGGCGGTCAGTGCGAGTGGCGACGCCACCGAGGCGCGCGTGCTGTGGACGCTGCTCGCGATCAACGCCCTGATGTTCGTGCTCGAGCTCGGTGCCGGCTGGTGGGCGCAATCGGCCGGCCTGATCGCCGACGCCATGGACATGTTCGCCGACGCCGCGGTATACGGCGTGGCCCTGTATGCGGTCGGCCGCGGCGCCGCGCGCAAGCTGGGCGCCGCGCGCCTTGCCGGCGCGCTGCAGCTGCTGCTGGCGCTCGCCGCGCTGGGCGAGACCGCCCGCCGCTTCCTCGCCGGCGCCGCGCCCGAGGGGCTTGCGATGGTGGGCATCTCCCTGCTCGCCCTTGCCGCCAACATCGCCTGCCTGCTGCTACTGGCGCGCCATCGGGGAGGCGGCGTGCACATGAGGGCGAGCTACATCTTTTCCGCCAACGACGTCATCGCCAACCTCGGCGTCATCACCGCCGGCGCACTGGTGAGCTGGTCCGGCAGCGCCTGGCCGGACTGGATCATCGGCAGCGCCATCGGCCTCGTGGTGCTCGTCGGCGCGGTGCGCATCCTGCGCCTGCGCTGAGGGCCGCAGCGGTCGCCACAGCCGCGCGCCTCGCAGCCGCGGCGCAATGCTCAGCGCCGCCGCGCGCAGCGCAGCACCCACAGGTAGATGGCGAGATTGAGCGCGAGCACGACCGCGCCGAGGACGAACTGGACCTCGCGCGTCAGCCCCGCCGGGTAGATGATCGGCAGCAGGTATTGTTCGACGAAGCCATGGCCGTATCCCGCCTCCCCGGCGGCGCGGCGGAGGCGGTTCTCGAGCGGGGTGAGCGGGCAGATCCAGCCGACCCATTCGATCAGGATTCCCCAGGCCACGGCCGGCAGATGCAGCCAGGCGACGCGCGGCCAGCGCAGCACCAGCAGACCGCCCAGCAGCACGAAGACGATGAAGGCGAAGTGCAGCACGACGACGAGGTCTGCGCCGAGGCGGGTCAGCATCGCGGACTGCCGGCGCCGCTCATCGACCCGCCGGCGCCCCGGGGGCCTGCGCAGGCGCGTGCCGCATGCGCGCGCCGCCCCGGCTCCGCGCCATGGCCAGCCGATACACCAGCGGAATCGCGAACAGCGTCAGCACCGTGGAGAAGCCCAGGCCCCAGACGATGCTCGCCGCCACCGGCCCCCACATCAGCGACTTGCCGCCCAGCCCGACCGCGAGCGAAAACAGGCCGCCGATGGTGGTGGTCGAGGTGATCAGGATCGGGACCACGCGACGCCGCCCTGCATAGATCGCGGCGTGCTGCACGCTCATGCCGGCGGCGCGGCGCTCGTTCGCCGCAACGATGAGGACGATGGCCGCGTTCACCGCGATGCCGGTGAGCGCGATCACGCCGTAGAGCGTGTAGAGCGACAGCGGATTGCCCGAGACCAGCAGGCCGAGCACGACGCCGGTGAAGGCCAGCGGCACGGTCACCAGGATGATGAAGGGCTGCCAGTAGCTGCGGAACTGCGCCGCCAGGATCAGGTAGATCAGGCCGATGCCGAGGCCGAACAGGCGCGTCATCGAGTCCAGGCTCTCCTCGATGTCCTCCAGCTCGCCGGAAAAATCCAGTTCCACCGTCGGGAACTGCGGCTGCAGCCGCGCCCAGGCCACCTTCAGGCGCTCGTTCGCGGCCACGGTATCGATCGCCGTCCTGTCGAGATCCGCCTCCACCGTGATCGCACGCGTGAGCTGGTAGTGGCGGATGTACCCCTTCGACAGCCGCACTTCGCTATCGACCAGATCGCCGAGCTGCACGCTGCCGCCCTCGGCCAGCGGCACCGGCCGCTGCAGCAGTTCGGTCACGTCGGCGAACGATTCCGGTCGCGCACGCACCACCACCTCGACCTTCTCGCCCGCGTCGCGCGTCGTCGCCACCGTCTCGCCCTCGCCATAGAGGCGCAACAGGCGCGACACCTCGCCCGCGCCCACGCCGGCGCGGGCGAGGTGTTCGCGGTTGAGCGCCAGACGCAGCTCGTTTCGCCCCGGCACGTCGTCGTCGGTGATGTCCTTGACCCCGGGCAGCTTCGCCACCTCGGCAAGCAGGGCGTCGGCGGCAGCGCGCAGCGGCGCGTAGTCGTCGGCCTTGACCTTGACGCTGACCGGCTTCGCCGTCGGCGGGCCGCCCTTGAGTTCGAGGAAGGAGAAGCGCGCCTCGCCGCCCAGCGCCTCGACATGCGGCCTGAGCGCGGCGATGACGTCGCCGCTGTCGCGCATGTCGCCGCGGCGCGGCAGCAGCGATACCAGCACCTGGCCGTACTGGTCGCCGTACACCGGCTCGGTCTCGGTGAACTTCAGCCCGGCATAGCTGGCGAGGGCGCGCAGTTCCTGCCCCGCCAGTTCGCGCTCCACCACCGCGGCGGCGCGCCCGGCCTCGGCAAGCGTGCGCTCGAGCGCGACGCCGGCGGGCATGTCCACGCTGACGTAGAAGATGCGCATCGAATCGAAGGCGAAGAACTGCACCTTCACAAGCCCACCCGCAACGGCGCCGCCGGCGCCCGCCATCACCAGCACGAGCGCGGCGAGCGTGCGTTTCGGCCGGCGCAGCACGGCCACCAGCAGGCGCGCATACCTGACGCGCAGCCAGTGGGTGAAGCGCTCGCGCATCGCCTGCGCCCGACTGCGCCGACGCGAGAAGTCGGGACGCAGGGCCAGGACGTGGGTCGGCAGCATCCAGAACGCCTCGACCAGACTCACCAGCAGGCCCACCGTCACCACGTAGGGCACGATGAACATGAACTTGCCGAGGATGCCGGGCAGCAGCATCAGCGGCAGGAAGGCGGCGATGGTGGTGAGCACCGATGCGAGCACCGGCTGGCCGACCTCGCGCACGCCCTCGCTGACCGCGCTGCGGGCCGGCTCGCCGCGCTGCAGGCGATAGTAGATCGCCTCGACCACCACCACCGCGTCGTCGACCAGCATGCCGAGCGCGATCACCACGCCGAGCAGCACGGTCAGGTTCAGGGTCGAGCCGATAAGATCGGCCAGCAGGAAGGTGCCGGCAAGCGAAAACGGCACGCCCAGGCCCACCAGCAGGGCGAGGCGCGAACCGAGGAACAGCCAGCAGGCGCCCAGCACCGCGAGCAGACCGATCAAGGCGTTGGACTCCATGACGCCGATGGCGTCGCGCGTCGCATGGGTCTGATCGTCGAGCAGCGCCAGGTGCAGACCCTGCGCGGCGAGCAGCGGGTTGCGCTCGGCGATGAAGGCCTGCAGGCGCTCGACGAGCTCCAGCGTGTTGCTGCGCGCCTGCTTCGTGATCGACAGCATCACCGCGGGCTGGCCGTTGAAGCTCACCATCTGGCTCGGCCGCTCGTTGCTGCGCGCGACTGCCGCGACCTGGTCGAGGGCGACCCGCCCCGACTCGGTGACGATCGCCGCCTGCGCCAGCACCTCCGGATCGGGCGTCTTGCCTTCGAGGCGCACCAGCCACTCACGATCCTTTACCCGCACCCGCCCGCCCAGCGTATTGCGAAACCACGCCGCCACACCGTCCGCCACCTGGATCGGCGACAGCCCCGCCGCGGCCACCCTCGCCGGATCGAAATCGACATGCAGCTCCGGCTCGTCGAATCCGGCGGCAACGACCTGGTCGACGCCGTCGAGCCGCTCGATGTCCTTCGTCACCGCGAAGGCCGCGCCGCGCAACGACTCGCCGCCGGCGCCGTGCAGCACCAGGATCGCCGTCGGGAAACCGTTCGAGGTGGTGATCTCGAGCACCGCCGGATCGGTCGCATCGGGCGGCAGCTCGGCCGCGGCCTTGTTCTGGATCTCGCGTCGCAGGTCGTTGACGCGCTTGTCGAAGCTGCGCTCGGAGATCTCCTCGAAGCGAACCAGGATGGAGGACACCGCCTCGCGGCTCGAGGAGGACACGAAGCGGATGTCCTTGACCTGCTTGATCGCATCCTCGAGCGGGCCGGTGAGCTCGCGCTCCACGTCCTCGGCCGAGGCGCCGGGCAGCGTGGTAACGATGCTGACCCAGTTGAAGTTGATCTCGGGATCCTGCGCCCGCGGCATCGTCAGGTAGGTGAAGATGCCGCCCAGCAGCACCAGCGCGAAGGCGATGTTGGCGAGCGGGTGGTTGTCGATCAGCCGCTCGTACCAGCGATTCACTGCGCCGCCCCGCTCGAAGCCGCCCCCGGCAGCGCCAGCGCAAAGCGACCATCGTCTATCAGGCGCGTGCCGGGCGGCCAGTCCACCGCGACCGGGCGGCCGGGCTGGGCCTGCGGCAGCGGCACGAATGCCGGCTCGCCGTCGCGCTCGACATAGGCGCCGAGCCTGCCCTCGCGCTGCTGGACATAGGCCGGCGGCAGGTAGGGCGTGATGCTGCGCCAGCGCAACTCACCGGCGAGGCCGGGGGCGAGCGCGGCCGCGCCGTGCATCACCACCTCGCGCACCTGCCCCGCGGCCTCGACCACCGGCGAAACGCGATGCAGGCGCAGGGCATGGCTTTGCCCGCCCGCATGCAGGGTCCAGCCGGCAGCCACCCGCAACGCCTCGATGTGGTCGACCGGCACCTGCGCCCGCACCTCGGCATCGGCGCTCGCCGCGAGTCGCAGCAGTGGCGTGCCCGGGGCGGCCAGGTCGCCAACGTTGGCCAGGCGTGCGCGCACCACCCCGGCGTAGGGCGCGCGCACCACGCTTCGCGCCAGGGCAAGCCGCGCCGCGGCGAGTGCGGCACGCGCCGCATCGCGTTCGCTGCGCAGCACGCCGAGTTCGGTTTCCCTCACCCGCAGGCCGTCGGCGCTGACGAAACCCCTGGCGGCGAGCGCACGCGACTGCTGCAGCTGGGCCTCGGCGAGGCGGATGCGGTTGTCGACCAGGCCGAGCTGGGCGCGCGCGCGGTCGACCTCGATGCGCGAGGCCGCGTCGTCAAGGCGCACGAGCACGGCACCGCGCGCCACCGACTCCCCGGCGCGGACGGGCATGGCGAGGATGCGCCCCGGCACCTCGGCGGCGAGGCTCGCCTCGTCGCGGGCGACCACGGTGGCGGGGGCACGAAACTCGGGATAGACCGCCAGTTCCGCAAGCGCGCGGCTGGTCCAGTCCGCGGCCGCGGCGGCAACGGGAAACAGGACAAGAAGCACGGGGAGGATTTTCATCGCCACAGGGACCGTCCGGCTGTTGGCCTGCACGACAGCCGGTGCAGGCGCCTGGCGTGAATCCGGTGCATCGCGGCCGGCGGCGAGCGCGGACTGCCCTCAGCCCTCGTCGATGACGCGAAAGCCCAGCGTCGGCAGGGTGAAATCGTCCGGCGAGGCACCGAGACCGATCTCGCCCTCGCCGGACAGCGTACAGGTGTCGCGCCGCAGCATCATCGGCGTCGGAGAACTGGAGAAACGCACCCAGGTACCATTGCTGCTGAAGTCGGTGAGGATGCACTGGCCGCCGGTCCATTCGACCCGCGCATGGCGGCGCGAAACGCGCTGATCCTCGACCCGGAAGCCGGCGCCATCGCCGCGGCCGATGATCAGCGGGCCATCGGCAGGATGAAGTTCGAGATGCTGGTCGAGGCGCTCGATGTCCAGCCGCTGCACCGGCCGCGGGCCGTCCACGAGTTCGTGGAAATCCAGCGCGGCCGTCAGCGTGGTCTCGGCGGTGCGCGCGAGATCGATGCGCCATACCGGCACCAGTCCGGCCTTGCCCTTGATGCTGAGGCGGTCGAGACTCTGGCAGGCGAGCCGGTGGGCATGGGGCAGGGAATCGAATACCGACTCGCCGATCAGCGTTTCGCCTGCCTGCGCGCGGTCGCTGAGACGCGCCGCCACGTTCACGGCATCGCCATAACAGTCGCCGTCGTGCTCGACGATCGCACCGCGCTCGATCCCGGTCTTGACGCCGAGCGGGGCGCGACGTGCCTCCTGCATGCCGGCCTCCTGCAGGAGCTCCTGCATGCGCGCGCACGCTTCCACCGCCGCCACGACGTCGTCGAACAGCACCAGCACGCCATCACCCAGGTACTTCACCACCTGCCCGCCCGCGCGCGCCAGATGGCGGCCGAGCGTATGCGTGCAATTGGTGACGACCTGGGTCGCGAGAACGTTTCCGGCCGACTCGAACAGACCGGTGCTACCGGTCAGATCGGCGAATACGACGGTCTTTACCGACTGGTCCACACTTCCCTCAATAGGCATCGCGATGCCGGTCCGACACTTGTTCGAAGCCGATCACCGCACGGATGTTGCAGTGCACGCCATAGTTACCATACCGATGCTAGCACTATGGCTTCTAATCGTCATCGACTCGGTGCGCAACACGGGGCGTCGGACGTCGTGTCGAATCAGCCGCGCGGCGCGGCGACGCCGACGGAGGCCAGGGCGGCGGCGAGCATCGGCGCGACATGGACCGCATTGGTGGAATGGGCGATGCAATCGGTACTCCACACCTCCCCCACGCCGGCGCCACGGATGGTGTCGAGCGCGTCGCCGGCAAACAGGGCATGCGTCACCGCGACATCCACCGAGGCCGCGCCGGCCGCGCGCAGCAACGCGGCGGCACGCGCCAGCGTGTGGCCGGAGCTGGCGACGTCGTCGAGCAGAACCACCTCCCGCCCTGCCACCTCCAGGCCGGCAGGCAGTTCGATGTCGACCGCGCGGTCGCCATGCCGTGTCTTGGTGCACACCGCGTGGTCGAAGCCGTGCCGCGCCGCCGCGGCCTGCACCCACTGCGCCGACTCTGCATCCGGACCGATCAGCATCGGCCGACGGCGGCGTTCAGCAACCAAGGCAGCGAGCAGCGGCGCGCCCGACAGCGCCAGCGCATGCGCGAGCGGCACGGCCTCGTCCAGGGTCGCGACCCGATGCAGGTGCGGGTCGACGGTGACGAGGGCGTCGAAAAGACCGGCGAGATAGTCGCCGACGATACGCTGGCTCACCACCTCGCCGGGCCGAAAGGCGATGTCCTGCCGCATGTAGGCGAGATAGGGCGCGACCAGGGTCAGGCGCCGGGCACCGAGCGCGCGCGCGCTGCGCGCCACCAGCAGCAACTCCACCAGCTTCTCGTTCGGCCGATGCAGGCTGCGGAACATCACCACCTCCGCGGGCAGGGCCTCGGGCAGGCGCAGGCGCAACTCGTCGTCGGGAAAACGATGGCGCTCGACCTGCGCCGCGGTCAGGCCCGACGCCTGCGCCAGCCGCCTCGCGGGCGCAGCCTCGTCGTCGAAATACAGGAGCATCGCCGGCATCAGAACTCCACGAAGACGTGCGGCACTTGGTCGGCCGTCCCGATCGAGAAGCCCGAAGCGCGCGCAGCCGCCTGGCTGGCGAAATCGAGGTCGGCAGGGTAGTCGGCATGGACGCGATAAAGCGGCGCCCCACGCGCCACCGGATCGCCCAGCTTGTGCAGCAGATCGACACCGGCTCCCTGCACCTTGGGTGCGCCGGCGAGGCGGGCGATGCGGGCGAGCAGGAGGTTGTCGATGCCGGTGACGACGCCCTCGGCCTCGGCCATGACCTCGAAGCTCAGGCGCGCGAGCGCCGGTGCATTGTGGTCGAAGGGCTTGCGGCCCTGGGCGCGGATGATCGCGTTCATCTTCGCCAGCGCGCGCCCCGAGTCGAGGATGTCGCGGGCGATCGCGAAGCCATCGCCGCCGCGCACGTCGGGATCGAACTCCAGCATCCGGCCGGCCAGGCGCAACGCTTTCTGGCGCAGGTCGTTCGGCGCGCGCGGGTCGTTCTCCAGGATGCGCATCACGTCGCGCGCCTCGAGCACCGGGCCGATGCCCGCACCCACCGGCTGGCGACCGTCGGTGATGACGACGTCGAGGGTGAGGTCCATGCGCGCGGCGACGAATTCGAACAGCTTGCGCAGGCGCTGTGCCTCGGGCATCGAGCGCACCTTGGCGGTGGGGCCGACCGGGATGTCGAGCACGAGATGGGTCGAACCTGCGGCGATCTTCTTCGACAGGATGGAGGCCACCATCTGGCCGGGCGAGTCGATCGACAGCGGCCGCTCCACCGAGATCAGCACGTCGTCGGCCGGCGACAGGTGAGCCGTTCCGCCCCAGGCCAGGCAGCCGCGATGCTCGCGCACGATGTCGCCGAGCCGCTCCACCGGCAACTCGACGTCGGCCAGCACCTCCATCGTGTCGGCGGTACCGGCGGGGGAGGTGATCGCGCGCGACGAGGTCTTCGGACACAGCATGCCGTGGGCGGCGACGATCGGCACCACCAGCATGGAGGTCCGGTTGCCCGGGATGCCGCCGATGCAGTGCTTGTCCACCACCAGGCGCTCGCGCCAGTCGATGCGGTGACCCACGGCGACCATCGCATCGGTGAGGAAATACACCTCCTCGCGGTCGAGTTCACCCTGGTTGGAGGCGACGACGAAGGCGGTGAGCTCGATCTTCGAGTAGCGGTGCTCGGCGATGTCGCGGACGATGGCGCGGAAGTCCTCGCGATCGAGGCGCTCGCCGGCGATCTTGCGGTGCAGCGCGGGGATGGAGCTTGCGGGCTCGGCCTGCGAGACCTGCGCCGGGTGACCGTTGTCGACGCCCAGCTGGGCGAAGGCATCCATCGACAGGCCGAGCTCCATGCAGCGCACGATTCGCGAGTCGTCCACCACGTTCAGGGTGGCGAGGATTCGCCTGCCGTTGGCCCGCACCTCGACCTTGGACAAGGCCTGGAAGCCCTCTGCGCGATAGATCTCGCAGTCGCGATGCAGATAGGCGACGTTCTCGCGATAGGTATCGATCGCCACGCGCCGCAGCGCGAGCGGGAACTCGCCCTCACCCCCGGGCACGGCCGGGGCCGGTTTCTTCTTGCTCATGTGATTAGCCTACACCCGGCTGACGCGCGAAAGAAGGCCGCGCACGGCATGCCGGACGCGGACGCCGAGGGTCCCCGGATCCGCCCTGCCCCTACCGCCACGCGGCGGTCTGGCGTAGCATTCGCGGCCCTTCCCGCATCCGAGCGCCCGCCATGCAGAGCCCCGCCCGCGCCTGCGGTATCGATTTCGGCACATCCAACTCCACCGTCGGCTGGCTGCGCGCCGGCACGCACAGCCTGCTGCCCCTCGAGGACGGCAGGCCCACCCTGCCCTCGGCGGTGTTCTTCAACGCCGACGAGGACAGCACCTGCTTCGGCCGTGCCGCGCTCGCCGAATACCTCGATGGCTATGAAGGCCGGCTGATGCGCGCGCTCAAGAGCCTGCTCGGCAGCAGCCTGATCGACGGCCACACCGAGGTGCTCGGGCGGGCGCTGCGCTTTCGCGACCTGCTGGCGAACTTCATTGGCGAACTCAAGCGCCGCGCCGAGGCCGAGGCCGGGCGCAGCTTCGACGAGGCCGTCTTCGGCCGCCCGGTGCATTTCGTCGACGACGACGAGGCCGCCGACCGCAAGGCGCAGCAAACCCTGGAAGCGATCGCGCGCCAGGTGGGATTCCGCGAGGTCAGCTTCCAGTTCGAGCCGATCGGCGCCGCGCTGCACTACGAACTCTCGCTCGAACGCGAAGAACTCGTACTCGTCGCCGACATCGGCGGCGGCACCGCGGACTTCTCGCTCGTGCGCCTGTCGCCGGCGCGCGCCCGCCAGAGCGAACGCCGCGAGGACCTGCTCGGCAATGCCGGCGTGCATGTCGGCGGCACCGACTTCGACCGCGCGCTGAGCCTGGAATGCGTGATGCCCCTGCTCGGCTACCGCGGCAGGATGAAGAACGGGGCCGAGATCCCGTCCTCCATCTTCTTCCAGCTCGCGACCTGGCACACCATCAACTTCGCCTACAGCCGCCAGGCGTGGGCCGACCTGCAGCACATCTATCGCGACGCCGTTGCGCGCGAGGAACTCGATCGCCTGTCACGGCTGGTGAGCCGGCGCGAGGGCCACTGGCTGGCGCTGCAGGTCGAGCAGGCGAAGATCGACCTGTCGGCGGCACCCGCCGCCGAGCTCGCGCTCGAGCGTCTCGGCGCCGGGCTGACGCACGGCATCGGGCGCGAGGATTTCGCCCTCGCCACGGCCGCCCTGGTCGATCGCGTGGCGCAGACCGTCGGTGCCCTGCTGCGCGATGCCGGCGTCGGGCACGAGCGCATCGACACCGTGTATTTCACCGGCGGCGGCAGCGCGGTGCCGCAACTGCGCGCCCGCATCGCCGCCGAGTTGCCCCACGCACGCAGCGTCGAGGGCGACCTCTACGGCAGCATCGGTGCCGGCCTCGCAGTGGAGGCGGCACGGCGCTACGGCTACGCCACAGGGCCGCACCGGTACGGCGGCTAAAGTTCGACCCCGCGACTCCGTTATCCTGTCATCCGGCGCCATCTCGGGAGTCCCCGCGGTGGAAACCCGCCGTCGCCGCATTCGTTCGCTGTTCAATCGACACCGCGCCGGAGCGCCAATCCGGCATCAGGGGAACGCAGCATGGGCTGGTGGAACAAGGGCAAGAAGATCGAGACGCTCGAGGCAAGGCTGGGTGCGGGCGAGGAAGCGCTCGCCCAGGCCCGCGCACGCATCGCCGAACTGGAGGCGGAGCTGGCGGCGAAGGAGACCGCCTGCGCCGAGGCGAGCAAGCGCCAGGCCTTGCTCGATGCCTTGTTCGGGCACCTGCAGAGCTACGGTCGCACCATGGTGTCGGTGCAGGGCACGTTTGCCGAACTGGCCCAGCATCTGCTCGCTCGCCAGGCCGCGGCCGAGCGCTCGACCGTGGCCGCCGACGACAGCACCCGTGCCATCGCGCGTATCGCCGGACACCTGGGCAGCCTCGCCGACGAGACCGGCACCACCGCCGGCTCGGTACAGCAGCTGACCGGGCGCGCCGCCCAGATCGACGGCATCGTGCAGTTGATCCGCGAGATCGCGGACCAGACCAACCTGCTCGCGCTCAACGCCGCCATAGAAGCGGCCCGTGCCGGCGAACAGGGCCGCGGCTTCGCGGTCGTCGCCGACGAGGTACGCAAGCTCGCCGAGCGCACGGCGGGCGCCACCAACGAGATCTCGCAGCTCGTCGGTGCCATCCAGGACGAGACCGGGCGCGTGCAGACGGTGATCGGCAGCCTGTCGACCAAGGCCACCGAGGCGGCCGCGGAGGGACAGTCGGCACGCACCGGCATGGACGAGTTGTGCAGTCTCGCACGCGACATGGCGGCGATCATGAAGGACGCCTCCCTGCGCAGCTTCACCGAACTCGCCAAGCTCGACCACCTGATCTTCAAGCTCGACGTCTACCAGGCCGTCTCCGGCCATGCGACGAAGACGCCGGCAGACCTGCCGTCCCACACCGGCTGCCGCCTCGGCCAATGGTACCAGCACGGCGATGGCCGCCAGTTCGCCCACCTGCCCGCCTATCGCGGCCTCGCTGCGCCCCATGCGACGGTGCACGACAGCGGCCGCATCGCCCTGGAGAAGCTGGAGGCCGGCGACGTCAAGGCCGCGCTCGCCGCGATCGAGCGCATGGAAAGCTCGAGTGCGCTGGTGCTCGACAAGCTGCAGGAAATTGCCCGCCAGGCACACGCGCCGGCCTGAGCGCAGGGCGCGCCGCAATAGCGCTTCAGCGCCGGCGGACGGTGAACTCGACCGCCGGCTCGGCGGCGTACCCGCCCCGGCTCTCGAGGCGAAAGCGGATCTCGGCCGCCGCCGGCTTGCCCATGTAGCGATGCACCAGTTCGCTCGGCGGGCCGCTGCCGAGCACCGTCTGGCTGCGGGTGACGAAGCGCAGGGCACCATCGCGCCATTCGGCGTCCTCGATCGTGCGCGCGACCCCGAGAAAACTCGCACTGCCCTCCAGCCTGCCCTCGTGCAGCACGAACTCGAAACGCTCCTGGCGGGTGACGCCCCAGGGGTAGGCGACCTCGC
>JBFGUQ010000016.1:0-14564 GCA_041565515.1 Rhodocyclaceae bacterium
CGGCATCTGGCAGACCTACAGCTGGGCCGAGGTGGCGCAGAACGTGCGGGCAATCGCCTGCGGGCTGGCCGAACTGGGCTTCAAGCGCGGCGACCGCCTGGCCATCGTCGGCGACAACCGGCCGCGGCTGTATTGGTCGGTGGCGGCATGCCAGTGCCTCGGCGGCATCCCGGTGCTGATGTACCAGGACGCGGTGGCGCAGGAAATGACCTACGTGCTGCAGGACGCGGAGATCCGCTTCGCCATCGTCGAGGACCAGGAACAGGTCGACAAGATGGTCGAGATTGCGCCCGAGGTGCCGATGCTCGAGCGTGTGATCTACGATGACGCCCGCGGCATGCGCCACTACACCCAGACCCTGCTCATGGGTCTGGACGAGTTGCAGGAGATGGGCCGCATCCACGACCGCAACCAGAGCGACTTCCTCGACGCCGAGATCGCCAAGGGCGCCGCCGACGACATCTCGGTGATGCTCTATACCTCGGGTACCACCGGCAAGCCCAAGGGCGTGTGCCAGACGCATGCCGCCTTCATCGCGGCGGCAAGCGGCGGCATGCAGTTCGACAAGCTCACCGACCAGGAGGACATCCTCTCCTACCTGCCGATGGCATGGGTCGGGGATCACCTGTTCTCGTTCGCCCAGGCGATGGTCGCCGGCTTCACGATCAACTGTCCGGAATCGGGCGAGACCGTGATGACCGACCTGCGCGAGATCGGTCCGACCTATTACTTCGCCCCGCCGCGCGTGTTCGAGAACCTGCTGACCCAGGTCATGATCCGAATGGAGGATGCAAGCCCGATCAAGCGCAAGCTCTTCCATCACTTCATGGAAGTAGCGCGTCGCTGCGGCGCCGAGATCCTGGACGGCAAGCCGGTCTCGGGTACCGACCGCCTGCAGTACTGGCTCGGCAACCTGCTGGTCTATGGGCCCCTCAAGAACGTCTTCGGCCTCAGCCGCGTGCGGGTGGCCTACACCGCGGGCGCGGCGATCGGTCCGGACCTGTTCCGCTTCTATCGCTCGATCGGCATCAACCTGAAGCAGCTCTACGGCCAGACCGAGACCTGCGCCTACGTCTGCCTGCAGCCCGACGGCGAGATCAAGCTCGATTCGGTCGGCAAGCCGGCGCCCTTCGTCGAGGTCAAGCTCGCCGACAACGGCGAGATCCTGGTCAAGGGGCCGATGCTGCTCAAGGCCTATTACAAGCGCCCGGACGCGACCGCCGAGTCGATCAATGCCGACGGCTACTTCATGACCGGAGACGCCGGCTTCTTCGACGACGACGGCCACCTCAAGATCATCGACCGCGCCAAGGACGTGGGCAAGCTCGCCGACGGCTCGATGTTCGCGCCCAACTACATCGAGAACAAGCTCAAGTTCTTCCAGCACATCAAGGAGGCGGTCAGCTTCGGCGCCGGCCGGGACTGCGTCACCGCCTTCATCAACATCGATATCGAGGCGGTGGGGAACTGGGCCGAGCGCAAGGGCATGGCGTACTCGGGCTACGCCGACCTGGCCTCGCAGCCTGCGGTATACGAACTGATCCGAGAGGGCGTCGAGCAGGTGAACGCCGATCTGGCCTCCGACCCGAACATGAGCGGCTCGCAGATCAAGCGCTTCCTGATCCTGCACAAGGAACTCGACGCCGACGATGGCGAGCTCACCCGTACGCGGAAGGTAAGGCGCAATTTCATCGCCGAGAAGTACGGCGAACTGATCGAGGCGATGTTCGAAGGCAAGAAGAGCCAGTTCATCGAGACCCAGGTCAAGTACGAGGACGGACGCACCGGCAAGGTGAGCGCCGACCTGCGCATCGAGGAGGCGAAGACCTTCGCGCCGAACGCCGGCAAGCAGGCGGCCTGAGGAGAGCAGAGATGATGATGATGAACGACATGCAAGAGGGCGCCGCCTCGCAGGGCGCGGGTGCAGGGCGCAGGATCGGCGAGGTGATCCTGGATCTGCAGAACATCTCGCTGCGCTTCGGCGGGGTGAACGCGCTGACCGACATCAGCTTCGACATCCGCGAACACGAGGTCCGCGCCATCATCGGCCCCAATGGTGCCGGCAAGAGCTCGATGCTGAACGTGATCAACGGCGTGTACCACCCGCAGGAAGGCAAGATCATGTTCCGCGGCGAGGAGCGCAAGAGCATGGAGCCGCACATGGCGGCCCTGCAGGGCATCGCCCGCACCTTCCAGAACATTGCGCTGTTCAAGGGCATGAGCGTGCTGGACAACATCATGACCGGCCGCAACCTGAAGATTAAGTCCAACATCTTCCAGCAGGCGCTGTGGCTGGGACCGGCGTTGCGCGAGGAGATCGCCCACCGACAGAAGGTCGAGGAGATCATCGACTTCCTCGAGATCCAGCACATCCGCAAGACGCCGGTCGGCGCGCTGCCCTACGGCCTGCAGAAGCGGGTCGACCTCGGTCGCGCGCTGGCGATGGAGCCGCAGATCCTGCTGCTCGACGAGCCGATGGCGGGCATGAACGTCGAGGAGAAGCAGGACATGTGCCGCTTCGTTCTCGACATCAGCGACCAGTTCGGCACCACGATCGTGCTCATCGAGCACGACATGGGGGTGGTGATGGACATCTCCGACCGTGTCGTCGTGCTCGACTACGGCAAGAAGATCGGCGACGGCACCCCGGACGAGGTGCGTAACAACCAGGACGTGATCAACGCCTACCTGGGCAGCGGCCACTGAGCGGAGAGGGACATGGCATTTTTCATTGAAACGTTGTTGGGTGGGCTGATGACCGGCATGCTGTATTCGCTGGTCGCCCTGGGCTTCGTGCTCATCTTCAAGGCCTCGGGCGTGTTCAATTTCGCCCAGGGCGCGATGGTGCTGGTGGCGGCGCTGGCGATGGCGCGCTTCTCGGAGTGGGCGAATGCCGCGCTCGGCGGCGACAGCCTCTTCCTCGCCAACCTGATCGCCATCGTCGGCGCAGGCGCGGTGATGTTCGTGGTGGCCTGGGGCGTCGAGCGCTTCGTGCTGCGCAAGCTGGTGAACCAGGAGGGCGCCACGCTGCTGATGGTGACGCTGGGTATCGCCTACGTGCTCGAGGGCCTCGGCCAGACCTTCTTCGGCAGCGAGATCTACTCGATCAACGTCGGCATGCCGAAGGAGCCGGTGATCATGTTCGAGGGCCTGTTCGAGGGCGGCGTGCTGATCAACAAGGAGGACTTCATCGCCGCAGCGCTGGCGGCGGTCCTGGTGGGCAGCCTCACCGTGTTCTTCCAGAAGACCGCGATCGGCCGTGCGCTGCGCGCGGTGGCAGACGACCATCAGGCGGCGCAGTCGGTGGGCATCCCGCTCAACAAGACCTGGGTGATCGTGTGGTGCGTGGCCGGCCTGGTCGCGCTGGTGGCCGGCATCATCTGGGGCTCGAAGCTGGGCGTCCAGTTCTCCCTCGTCACCGTGGCCCTGCGCGCGCTGCCGGTGGTGATCCTCGGTGGCCTGACCTCGGTGCCGGGCGCGATCGTCGGCGGCCTGATCATCGGCGTGGGCGAGAAGCTGTCCGAGGTCTATATCGGGCCACTGGTGGGGGGTGGCATCGAAATCTGGTTCGCCTATGTGATGGCGCTGATCGTGCTGCTGTTCCGGCCGCAGGGCCTGTTCGGCGAAAAGATCATCAACCGCGTCTGACGGGAGACAAGACAGTGTTCTATCGTGAAAACGGCCAGTTCAAGACGAGCTATTCGGCCGACCAGGAAATCTTCACCATCGCCCAGGACAAGTGGTTCGTCTATGGCCTGATCGCCTTTGCCGCGCTCGCCGTGCCGCTGCTGGCCGACGAATACATGTTCCGCGCCATCCTGATTCCCTTCCTGGTGCTGTCGCTGGCTGCGCTGGGGGTGAATCTGCTGGTGGGCTACTGCGGGCAGATCACGCTGGGCGCGGGCGCCTTCATGGCGATCGGGGCCTACGCCGCCTACAACTTCATGGTCCGGATCGACGGCATGCCGCTGATCCTGGCGATGCTGCTCGGTGGCGCGGCCGCGGCGGCCTTCGGCATCCTGTTCGGCATTCCCAGCCTGCGGGTGCGTGGGCTGTACCTGGCGGTGGCGACGCTGGCCGCACAGTTCCTGTGCGACTGGGCCTTCCTGCGCATCGGCTGGTTCACCAACTACTCGTCCTCGGGTTCGGTGTCGGTCGGCACGCTCGAGGCTTTCGGCTGGGTCATCAACTCGCCGGTGGAGAAGTACCTGTTCTGCCTGGCCTTCGTGGTGGCATTCGCGATCGTCGGCAAGAACCTCACCCGTGCTGCCATCGGCCGTCAGTGGATGGCGATCCGCGACATGGACGTGGCGGCAGAAGTGATCGGCATCCGCCCGATGTTCGCCAAGCTGTCGGCGTTCGCGGTGAGCTCCTTCTTCGTCGGCGTGGCCGGCGCGCTGTGGGGCTTCGTGCACCTCGGTTCGTGGGAGCCGGCGGCGTTCTCGGTGGATCGCTCCTTCCAGTTGCTGTTCATGGTGATCATCGGCGGCATGGGCTCGATCATGGGCAGCTTCTTCGGTGCCGCCTTCATCGTGATCCTGCCGATCTTCCTCAACCAGTTCCTGCCCTTCCTCGGCGGCCTGGTCGGCGCGACGGTGTCGACCGCCGGCGTGTCCCATGCCGAAACCATCATCTTCGGTTCGCTGATCATCTTCTTCCTGATCGTCGAACCCCATGGCCTCGCCCGTCTGTGGTCGATCGCCAAGCAGAAACTGCGTCTGTGGCCGTTCCCGCACTGATGCAGCGCGTTTTGCAGTGCCCATGATGCTTAATACAAGGAGGAGACTCATGAAATTCCGTACCCTGGCCCTCGCGGCCGCAATCGCCTCGGTGGGCCTGTCGTCTGCCGTGCTGCCGACAGCTGCCCAAGCCCAGGCGCAGGAGCAGTTCTTCCCGGTGCTCGTCTATCGCACCGGTGCCTACGCCGCCAACGGCAACCCGTGGGCGAACGGCTACGTCGATTACCTGAAGCTGGTGAACGCCCGGGGCGGCGTCAACGGCGTCAAGCTGTCCTTCGAGGAATGCGAGTTCGGCTATGCCACCGACCGTGGCGTGGAATGCTACGAGCGCCTGAAGGGCAAGGGCGCGACCGTGGTCCAGCCGCTGTCGACCGGGGTGACCTTCGCGCTCACCGACAAGGCGCCAGTCGACAAGATCCCGCTGATCACGGCCGGCTATGGCCGCAGCGAGTCGCAGGACGGCTCGGTGTTCACCTGGAACTTCCCGCTGCTGGGCTCCTACTGGGTCGGCGCCGACGTCGCCGTCCAGCACATCGGCAACAAGATGGGTGGGCTGGACAAGCTCAAGGGCAAGAAGATCGCGCTCGTCTATCACGACAGCCCCTTCGGCAAGGAGCCGATCCCGCTGCTGGAGGAGCGCGCCAAGCTGCACGGCTTCGATCTGCAACTGCTGCCGGTTGCCCATCCGGGCGTCGAGCAGAAGGCCACCTGGCTGCAGATCCGCCGCGAGCGTCCCGACTACGTGCTGCTGTGGGGCTGGGGCGTGATGAACTCGACCGCGATCAAGGAGGCCCAGGCCACCGGCTTCTCGCGCGACAAGATGCTCGGCATCTGGTGGGCGGGCGCCGAACCGGACGTCAAGGACGTGGGCGATGGCGCGAAGGGTTACAGCGCGCTGGCGCTGCAGCACGGCGCGGAGCCCGACAGCAAGGTCGTCAAGGACATGCTGGCCATGGTGCATGACAAGGGCCAGGGAACCGGTCCGAAGGACGAGGTCGGCTCGGTGCTTTACATGCGCGGCCTGATCTCCGCGATGCTGGGCGTCGAGGGCGTGCGCCAGGCGCAGGAGCGCTTCGGCAAGGGCAAGGTCATGAGCGGCGAGCAGGTGCGCTGGGGCCTGGAGAACCTCAACCTCGACCAGGCAAAGCTCGACGGCATGGGCTTCGCCGGCGTCATGCGCCCGGTCCAGACGACCTGCACCGACCACATGGGCTCGTCCTGGGTTCGCGTGCACAGCTGGGATGGCAGCAAGTGGTCGTTCAGCTCCGACTGGTATCAGGCCGACGACAAGGTCCTGCGTCCGATGGTGCTCGATGCCGCGAGCAAGTACGCCGCGGAGAAGAACGTCCCGCGCCGTACTGCGGAGCAGTGCAAGGAGTAAGTTGAAACGCGCCCCCGCACCTGCGGGTGCGGGGGCCATTTCCTGGAATCGAAGATGAACACTCCCAACTCAGCCTTCCTCAGCGTCAACAACATCGAGGTCATCTACAACCACGTCGTCCTCGTGCTGAAGGGCGTGTCCCTGTCGGTGCAGGAGGGCAGCATCGTCGCCCTGCTCGGCGGCAACGGCGCTGGCAAGACGACGACGTTGCGCGCGGTCAGCAACCTGCTCAAGGGCGAACGCGGCGAGGTGACGAAGGGCTCGGTCGAGTACAAGGGCGAGCGCGTCGAGGCATTGACCCCCGCCGATCTCGTCAAGCGCGGCGTGATCCAGGTCATGGAAGGCCGGCACTGCTTCGGCCACCTGACCATCGAGGAGAACCTGCGCACCGGCGCCTACACCCGCACTGACGGCAAGGCCGCGGTCGAGGAGACGCTGGAAAAGGTCTACAACTATTTCCCGCGCCTGAAGACCCGGCGCAGCAGCCAGGCGGCCTACACCTCGGGCGGCGAACAGCAGATGTGCGCGATCGGCCGTGCGTTGATGGCGAAGCCGCGCGTGGTGCTGCTCGACGAACCGTCGATGGGCCTGGCGCCGCTGATCGTCGAAGAGGTGTTCGAGATCGTCAAGGATCTGAATACCAAGGAAAATGTGAGCTTCCTGCTGGCCGAACAGAACACCATGGTCGCCCTGCGTTATTCCGACTACGGCTACATCATGGAGAACGGCCGCATCGTCATGGAAGGGGAGGCCGACGACCTCGCCACCAACGAGGACGTGAAGGAATTCTATCTCGGCCTCTCGGGAGAAGGGCGCAAGAGCTTCCGGGACGTCAAGCACTATCGCCGCCGCAAGCGCTGGCTCTCCTGACAGCCGCCGGCATCGTCATCGCACCCGCGGGACCAACCGGGGCTTCGCAAGGACTCAGACATGAACTTCTACGACAGCGGGGAAACCCGTGATCCGGCCGAACGCGAGCGCGACCTCCTCGCCCGCCTGCCTGCGCAGATCGCCCATGCCAAGGCCTGCGCACCAGGTTTCGCGACGCTGCTCGCGGGCGTCGATGCGGCCACGGTGACGAGCCGCGAGGCGCTCGCCCGCCTGCCCGTGGTCCGCAAGTCCGAACTGCTCGAGCGGCAGAAGGCCGCGCGGCCGTGCGGCGGGTTTGCCGCCGCGCGCGGGGGTGCCGACTGCCCTCGCGTGTTCGCCTCGCCCGGCCCGCTGTACGAACCCGAAGGCGCACGGCCCGACTACTACCGGCTCGCGCGCGCGCTCTACGCGGCGGGCTTCCGCGCCGGTGACCTGGTGCACAACACCTTCTCGTACCACTTCACGCCGGCCGGATCGATGATGGAGACGGCGGCGCATGCGCTCGGTTGCACGGTGTTCCCCGCCGGGGTCGGCCAGACCGAGCAGCAACTCGCGGCCATCGCCGACCTGAGGCCGAACGCCTATGTCGGCACGCCGTCCTTCCTGCGCATCCTGCTCGACAAGGCGGCCGAGTCGGGCGTCGAGCCGAGTTTCACCAAGGCCTTCGTGTCGGGTGAGGCCTTCCCGCCGAGCATGCGCGACGCTTTCGCCGCGCGCGGAATCGGCGCTTTCCAGGCCTATGCCACCGCCGATATCGGCCTGATCGCCTACGAGACCGAGGCGCGCGAAGGCCTGGTCGTGGGCGAGGACATCATCGTCGAGATCGTTCGTCCGGGCACGGGCGACCCGGTCGCGGCCGGCGAGGTCGGCGAGGTCGTGGTCACGACCTTCAACCCCGATTACCCGCTGATCCGCTTCGGCACCGGCGACCTGTCGGCGCTGCTGCCCGGCGCGTCACCCTGCGGGCGTACCGGGCTGCGCATCAAGGGCTGGATGGGCCGTGCCGACCAGACCACCAAGGTCAAGGGGATGTTCGTGCATCCGGGCCAGATCGCGCAGGTCGTGCGCCGCCACCCCGAGCTCGTCCGCGCCCGCCTCGTGGTGGACAACCCCGGCCTGAACGACCGCATGACGCTGATGTGCGAGACCGCGGGCGGCGGCAGCGAAGCGCTTGCCGCCGCGGTCGCGGCAAGTATCCGCGAGCTGACCAAGCTGCGCGGCGAGGTGGCCTTCCTGCCGGCGGGCGCCCTGGCCAACGACGGCAAGGTCATCGACGACGTGCGCAAGTACGAGTGATCCAGACGAGGCCGGCGCGCGGGAAACCGCCGCCTGCCCGTTCCGTGACGGTTCCCGATACGACATGGTTTCCACTCCAGCGCCTGATCGACTGCCGCTCGCCGGCATCCGCATCCTCGATCTCAGCCGTCTGCTGCCCGGCCCGCTCGCCACCCAGCACCTCGCCGATTACGGCGCGGAGGTGATCAAGATCGAGGACACCGGCGCCGGCGATTATGCCCGGACGATGGGCGCGATGGCGGGCGATACCAGCTACTTCTACCAGGTCGTCAACCGCAACAAGAAGAGCCTTCGCCTCGATCTCAAGCATCCCGAAGGCAAGGCGCTGTTCCTGCGCCTGGTCGCCGCTGCCGACGCCGTGGTGGAGGGCTTTCGTCCCGGCGTGATGGACAAGCTGGGCCTGGGCTACGCGGCGCTTGCGGCAATCAATCCGCGGCTCGTCTATTGCAGCATCACCGGCTATGGCCAGACCGGGCCCTACGCGCTGCGTGCCGGCCACGACATCAACTACATCGGCTACGCCGGCGTGCTCGACCAGATCGGCAGCGCCGGTGGCGCGCCGGCGATTCCCAACCTGCAGATCGGCGATCTGCTCGGCGGCACGATGGCGGCAGTCACCGGCATCCTGGTGGCACTGATCGATGCGCGCGCCGGGGGGCGGGGTCGCCATGTGGATGTCGCGATGACCGACGCGGCGCTGGCGCATGCAATCTTCCCGCTCGTCGAGGTTCTCGCTCATGGCGCGGTACGACCTCGCGGCGAGGACCTGCTGACCGGCGGCGTGCCCTGCTACGGCGTTTACGAGACGGCCGATGGCCGCCACATGGCGGTCGGTGCGCTGGAAGAGAAGTTCTACGACCTGCTGTGCGACACGCTGGCCCGCCCCGACCTCAAGCCGGCCCATCTCGCCACCGGCGAGGCCGGCGCGCGTGCGCGTTCCGAGCTGGCGGCGATCTTCCGCACACGGACGCAGGCCGAGTGGGTGGCGGTGTTCGATGCGGTCGACTGCTGCGTGACCCCGGTGCTGCGCCTGGAGGAGAGCCTGGACCATCCGCAGTTCGCCGCCCGGGCGATGGTGCGCGAGGTGGGCGGCGTGCGCCAGTTCGGCCCACCCGTCGCGCTGTCCGGCGTCGCCCCCGGCGATGCGCGGCCTGCGCCGGCGTCCGCGGGCGCGGACAACGAATCGGTGCTCACCGAGTTGGGGCTGGATGCGAACGAGATCGCTCGCCTGGGCAGGCTCGGCGTGATCTGACATGCGGGCGGCGACGGCTGGCCGAAAATCCGCCAGCCGCCATCGTGCTGCCGGCCTGCACGCGGTGTTGCGGCCGCCAGGCTACTTGCTGGCGGCCGGCTTGCGGCGCGAGGCGCTGGCGGCGGCGCTGGGGCTGGCGGCACGCGGTTTGGCCTCGGCAGGCGGGGTCGCAGGCTGTTCGCCCTGAGTGTTCATGAAATTCCATGGCCACATCGCCGCGGCGGCGGCGAACGGGTTCGCGCCCGGATCGGCGCCGGCGGCCGGCGTGCTCTCCGCCTGCTGGCTCATCGCCTGCACGGCCGCGACGGCCGCGCGCTGCATTTCGAGCCCCTGAGTGGTCATCTGCAGCATGTTCAGGTTCATCTTCAGCCAGCCCTCGACCGCCTTCAGATCGGCGATGCGCTTGTCGAGTTCGTCGACGTCGAGTGTCGGCGTGACCATCCCCGGCAGCGAAAAGCCCATGTTGTTCCACATGCCGCGCACGAACTCCAGCGGGTCCTTTGCGTTTTGATCCTGAGACATCGATGCGCTCCCGAGGGGTAAAAGTCTTTCAATCTTAACCGATGCCGCCATCGGGTGCGGAGACGCGGCGCGTGCCACGCCAGGGCGCACGATGGTCGTCGTTTCAGGCGGGGGTGATCAGGCGGTGCATCAGCGCGCGCAGCCGGGCCGGGCGAACCGGTTTGTGCAGCAGTGCCACACCGGCGGCCTGGGCACGCTCGAGCGCTGCCGCACCGGTGTCGCCACTGACCAGGAAGGCCGGCAGGTTTCGGCCGGGCGCCGCGGCGCGCGCGCGCGCGATCAGTTCGAGGCCGTTGATCGGGCCGCGCAGGCGCAGGTCGGTGATCAGCAGTTCGGGCGCCCAAGGCCCGGAGGCGAGCAGATCGAGCAGCGCTTCGGCGGTTTCGGCCGAGCGCACCTTGCAGCCCCACGACGTGAGCAGTCCTTCCATGCCTTCGCGGGCGAGGGCGTCGCCGTCGACCAGGGCGACGCGCAGATCGCGCAGATCGCCCAGCGCGCGCGCCTCGTCGGCCTGCGCGGCCTCGGTATCGGGCTCGGCGATCGGCAGCTCGATGGCGAATACCGAGCCGCGCCCCGGTGCCGAGCGCAGCTCCAGCCGATGGCCGAGGAGATCGGCGAGGCGGCGAACGATCGCCAGGCCCAGGCCCAGCCCCTTGTCTCGGGCGCGCTCGGCATTTTCGAGCTGGATGAACTCCTGAAAGATGATGTCCTGCGCCTCGTCGACGATGCCGACGCCACTGTCGCGCACCTCCAGCCGCAGCCTGTCACCGCGGCGGCGGCAGGCGATCATGACCGTGCCGGCGGGCGTGTAGCGGATCGCGTTGCTCACCAGGTTGATCAGGATCCGCTCGAACAGCACCGGGTCGCTGCGCACCCAGTAGGGAGCAGGGCGAACGTGCAGGCGCAGCCCGCGATGCTCCGCGGCCGCGCGCTGGCCCGCGGTGATGCGGTCGATCACCTTGCGCGGATCGAAGGCGCGCATGCTCGGATTGAGCACGCCGGCGTCGAGCCGCGAGATGTCGAGCAGGCTGTCGAGCAGGTTCTCCATCGCCTCGGCGGAGGTCGCGATGCGCTCGACGATCTGCCTGCTCTGGGGCGACAGCCGCTGCTGGGCGAGCTCGGAGACGAACAGGCCGAGCGCATGCATCGGCTGCCTCAGGTCGTGGCTGGCAGCGGCGAGAAAGCGCGACTTGGCCAGGTTCGCGCGCTCCGCCTCGTCCTTGCGCATGCGCAGCTCCGCGGTCGCGTCGGCGATCCGGAGCGCCATGTCGTCGCGCGCATCGGCCAGGCGCGTGGCCATCTCGTTGATGCCCTCGGCGAGCCGGCGCAGGCTGCCGCCGCCGGTTATCGGTACGCGTTCGCGCAGACGCCCCTGGCCCAGCCGCAGTGCGGTATTGGCCACGGTGCGGATGGCGTTGCTGACGCCCCGGCTCATGTAGCTGGCGAGCAGGACGCTGCCGAGCAGCACGAAGAGCACGGACGCGACCCCGGTCCACAGCAGTTCGCTGCGCCTGCGCTGCAGCCGCTCCAGCGAGAGCTCGACGACGACCCTGCCGAGGGCGACCGGACGCTCCGCTGGCGCCACCCCTGGCGAGATGACGGCAAAGGTGTCGTCGAGCGCCAGGCGGCTGGGCCGGATCGGCTCGATGATGCGCAGCGTTCCTCGCTCGCTGAAGGCAGCGGGCTGCGGCGGGGCGCTCTCCGGTGATGGCAGCCGGCCGTCCAGTCGGCCGCTGCGTGCGAGCGTGGCACCGTCGCGGTCGATGACACTCACGCCGAGGACGTCCTCCTCGTCGAGAAGCGTCGTCGCCAGCTGCTGCAGCGCGTCGCGGTCGCCCGAGAACACCGCGTATTCGCTCGCGGCGGCGAGCTGGCGCGCAAAGGCACGGCCGCGCGCATTGAGCGCCTCGTCGAGGTCTGCCAGCCTGAGCCCGGTGTACGACACCGTCATGACGACCGCAAGCACCAGCATCGGCAGCACGGCGGCGAGCATGACGCGTGCGCGGACCCCCCAGTTCGCGATCATGGTCTCGCTCCCTCGCGGCGGCGCAACTCGACCGCGAGTTCGGCGCCGGAGCGCAGCCATATGCCCAGCGAGCGGGCGACCGTGGGGTTGATCGCCACTTCGAATCCGGTCGGGTGGGCGGGGGCCGGCAGGTGCTCGCCGCGCAAGGTCCGGGCGACGATTTGCGCCGCCTGGCTGCCGATCTGCGCCGGGGTGGAATACAGCCCCAGCAGGGCGCCGGCGCGCACATAGGCGGCGGAGAAGCCGATCACCGGCGAGCGCTGGCGATAGGCGGTGAGCAGCACGTTCTGCACGGTGTAGCTGTTGGACACCACGGTGTCGGGCGTCGCCAACAGCACGGATGGCTCGGCGAGGACGCGTTGCAGCGCCGGGTAGAGCTGGCGGTCGTCCTCGACTGCTGCAATCTGCACCTGGAGCCCCCGGTCGCGGGCAATCTCGCCGAGGCGGGCGACGAGTTCATGGCTGTTGGGCCCGGACAGCAGGGCAAGGCGGGGCCAGTCGGGGAGCGCGAGCCGCAGCAAGGTGATCTGGCGTTCGGGAGGTTGATCGAGAAAGATCGCCGATGTTGCGGGATCGCCCGCTCGGCGACGCGGCAGCTTCTCGTAAGCGGCCTGCGGCAGCAAGACGTGCAGCACGGGCACGGCCACCTCGAGCTGCGACAGGACCTGCGCGGCCTGCGTGCCGACGGTGACGACGATGTCGCTCTGTGCCAGCTCGGCGACCGATGCGTCCTCCCAGTTGTGCACTGTGAGTTCGGCGGCGGGGGCAGAGGAGCGCAGGCCCTCGCGCAGCGCGCTGACCGTCTCCGCGTACGCGCCGCCCTGTGCGCTCGTCAGCACCGCGACGCGTTCCGCAGCGTGCGCGGGCACGCCTGACTGCAGCATGAGCAGGGTGATGCCCAGTAGCAGGAGGCGACGCGGGCGAGACGGCATCGGCGCTTCAGAGCTCGAGTCTGAGCACGAGCGAGGCGGTCGGTTCGCGTTCCACGGTGGGCACGAAGTCGCTGTAGCTCCCGCCCAGGGCTCGCATCACCAGGGCGAGTTCGGCGCGGGCGTCGCCGAGGTCGAAGCGGCGGGCGACGCGGACATCGACGCGCTGGTAATCGCCCACCGTCTTGTCGCTGCCGGTCGACCAGCGCATGTTGCCGACGTGGTGCCAGGCCAGGCCCAGTTGCCATTCGGGCATGGGCGACCAGGCCGAGAGCAGCGACCAGGCGTGCGTCGGCGCCGAGTGGGCGAGATTGTCCTGATCGCTGTCGATGTCGAGGCGGGTGTAGTTGACTCCGATCCAGGTCGTGCGCGCCGGCCGCCAGGTGAGGGCGAGCTCGGCGCCGCGGATGCGCGCGGCGGCGTCGTTGTTGGCCTTCCTGGCCTCGCAATCGCCCGGAATCAGGCAGTCGAAGCTGGTGTCCTCGTCCCGGAAGGTGATCAGCTTGCGCACGTCTTCGTCGAAGATGCGGGCGTCGAGTGTCGTGCGCAGCGACCGCAACTCCAGCAGATAACTCAGTTCGCGTGTCCTGATCTCCTCCGCCTCGACGTCGTTGGACGGCTGGAAGGCCTGCAGGATCGGGATGTTCGCGCGACCCTCGTAGAAACGCAGATCGACGCGTCGCTCGAAGGGCAGCGGACGGCGCTGCGTGCGACTGACCGCTGCGCGCAGCGTCTGCGCGTCGCTCAGGTGGTAATTCGCGGCGAGCCGGGGCGACGTCAGCGTGCCCACGTAGTCGCCCGATTCGATCATCACGCCACCATTGACCAGCCATTTCGCCGCTGGGTGCCACTCCAGGTTGCCGAACAGGCGGGTGCTGTCGTAGCCGACCTTCCCGTCGGAGTAGAAGTAGCCCGCGGAGTACAGCCGGTCCTGGCGGTGGCCGAGGCCCCAGACCAGGCGCGTGTCGCGCGACGGCAGCAGCGTGTGCTCGAGTTCGAGGTCGTCCCGCACGACCCGATTGCCGTAGTCGAAGTTCACGAAGCTGCCCGAATCGATGCCGTTGAGGTTCAGGAACAGCCTTGCCAGGGCGGGCGGGATGCCGTCTCCGGCGGCGCGGCGAATCAACTCGTCCTCGATCGCGTCGAGCGTGAAGCGGTCGCGGAAGCGCTCGCTCTGGTGCAGGTAGGTGACGCCGATCTCCTCTTCCGGCGCAGGCTGCCATTGCCAGCGGACTTGGCCAAAGCCGGCGTGGCTGGTGCTGTTGCGGACCGGGTCGGTCGCTTCGCCGGACATGCCGAGTTGCGCGTCGAGTTCCACCGTGCCGGCGCGGATCTCCAGCCGGTGAGTCGGCGCGAGCTGCCAGTCGTAGCGCAGATCGGCGCGGCGCCGGGTCGACGTGTCGGCGAGCCCGGCGAGTCCCTCGTCATGCTCGTGGCCGACGCTGATGCGCAGGGCCGCCGCGCCGAAGCTGCGGGCGAGGCTCGCGCTGCGATCACGGATGCCGTTCTCGCCCTGTTCGATCTTCAGGCTGATGCGGGGGCTGTCGGC
>JBFGUQ010000017.1:0-14113 GCA_041565515.1 Rhodocyclaceae bacterium
CAGCGGATCGTATCCGACCCAGGGATTCACCCCCACCCTCAGCGGCGGCGGCGACGGCGGCGGGCTGCACGCATTCAGGCCGCCGGCCAGCAGGCACAGGATGAAGATCAGCCAGCGCGTCATCGATTCATGCCTCGTTTCCGTGAAACCGGCCGGAGCGCCTATCGGCAGGCCCCGGGCGGTTTCGGTTTGCCGCAGGCATTATGCGCTCCGGATTTGCGCCTCGCATGTGAATCGGCGGCTCGGGCTCCTGCTCAGGCCTTCGCGACCCGACCCAGCAGGTAGAACTCCTCGTTCGGCCGGATGCTGGCGAAATTGGCCAGGCGATTGCTCATGGCGAAGAAGGCGGCAATCGCACCGATGTCCCAGATGTCCGCATCGTCGAAGCCGTGTCCGCGCAAGGTGGCGAAATCCGCCTCGCCGACCTCGGCAGCCTGCAATGCGACCTTCAGCGCATAGTCGAGCATCGCCTGCTGTCGGGGGCCGATCTCGGCCCTGCGGTAGTTGGTGGCAAGCTGGTCGGCCAGACGCGGATTCTTTGCGCGGATTCGCAGGATGGCACCATGGGCGACGACGCAGTAGAGACAGTTGTTGGCAGCCGAAGTGGCGACCACGATCATTTCGCGCTCGGCCTTGCTCAGCCCGCCCGGCTTTTCCATCAAGGCGTCGTGGTAGGCGAAGAAGGCACGGAACTCGTCCGGCCGATGCGCGAGCGCGAGGAACACGTTGGGCACGAAGCCGGACTTCTCCTGCACCGCGAGGATTCGCTCGCGGATGTCGTCGGGCAGGGACCCGAGTTCGGGTATGGCAAAGCGGCTGATTTCGGCACTGCTCATCGTGATTTCCTCTGGTCGCAATCGGATTCGGGCAAACTCGCCAGGCCACGAATACACCACGTACCGGCCCCATGATGCAACTACCGGCCGGCCGCGCGGGAACATTCCGGCCCAAGCGCACGTCATTGCCCTGTGCGATCGGGGTCAGCGCCACCATGCCCCGACCGGGCCGGCCCGATCGCCCCGTTCCCGACTACAGGAGGAGAAGAACATGAATGGAAGCACCCGCCCTGCCGCCGATGCCGAGTTCGACAGCCTGCTGCCTGCGGCGCAGATGAACCGCCGCGGCTTCGTCACCACCCTGGCCGCCGCCGGCTTCGCGCTTGCCGTGCAGCCGGTGCAGGCCCAGAGCGTGATCACCACCCCCGCCGGCGGACTGGACGTGGGCACCGCCACCGTCGCCGTGAGCGGTGGCGACCTGCCGGTGTACTACGCGCGCCCGGCCGGTGGCAGCAACTTGCCCACCGTCCTGGTGGTGCAGGAGATCTTCGGCGTGCACGAGCACATCGCCGATGTCTGCCGGCGCCTTGCGACGCTCGGCTATCTCGCGATCGCCCCGGAACTCTACTTCCGCCACGGCGACCCTTCGAAGCTGGACAACGTCGGCGCCATCATCGCCGACATCGTCAGCAAGGTACCCGACGCGCAGGTCATGGCCGATCTCGACGCCTGCGCCGCGTGGTCCGCGAGCCAGGGCGGCGACGGCGCGCGCCTGATGATCACCGGCTTCTGCTGGGGCGGGCGCATCACCTGGCTGTACGCGGCGCACAACCCGAAGCTCAAGGCCGGCGTCGCCTGGTACGGGCGAATCGACGGCGCACCGACGGAGATGACACCGAAACACCCGATCGATGTCGCGGCGTCCCTTCATGCGCCCGTGCTCGGCCTGTACGGGGGCAAGGACCAGGGCATCCCGCTCGAGGACGTGGAGGCGATGCGCGACGCCCTCAAGGAGGCGGGCAGCCGCAGCGAGATCGTCGTCTATCCCGACGCGCCCCACGCCTTCCACGCCGACTACAGGCCGAGCTATCGCAAGCATGAAGCCGAGGACGGCTGGGGGCGGCTCAAGGCATGGTTCGCCGCGGCCGGCGCCTGAGCAAGGGCCGACCGAACCGGCATCGGGTTGTTGCAGGCGGACGCGTCGGCCGCCCGGACCACGCCGATGCCGACCATCAGCCCGAACGCCACGCCGCAGATCACCGCAAGCAGCGCGCTGAACCACCGCCACCATCGCCCATGCATGTCGCTCTCCGTCCGACCCGCGTCCGGCTGAATGGCCGGATGCGGGTTGGACGGGCGCAGCGCCCTAGCGTTCCGGTGAGCCGCCCGCCGCGCCGCCGCCCGGGCGCTTGCGCCCACCCAGTTCCTCGAGCAGCCGCCCGGCCACCAGCCCGTTGACCAGCCCGAACACCACCGCTGCCGCGGCGAACACCGGCATCAGGTAGAACACGCCGTCGTGCGGTACCAGCCACAGCCGCGCCACCACGAGCTGGGCGCCTATATGGGCGAAGGCGGCGAGCACGCTGTGGCTGACCGGACCGAACCAGCGCGCCGGCAGATGCATGGCGAAGCCCAGCACGACGAGGCTTGCGATCGCGCCCGACAGGCTGAGAAAGAAGCCCGGCGCGAGAAACT
This sequence comes from Rhodocyclaceae bacterium, assembly GCA_041565515.1. Lineage (GTDB taxonomy): Bacteria > Pseudomonadota > Gammaproteobacteria > Burkholderiales > Rhodocyclaceae > Thauera. The sequence goes on from JBFGUQ010000017.1 coordinate 2,472, forward strand.
GTCCCAGCAGCAGGCTGCCCGCGAGCACCCGCAGCAGACCCACCCATACCGCCTCGCGCCAGCCCCAGCGCGCCAGCACGACCAGGGTGACGATGTTCGCCAGCCCGGGCTTGACCCCCGGCAAGGGCAGGGGGATCGCTGCCTCGGCCACGGTGAGCACGATCGCCGCCGCGGCGTGGCGGGCGATGCGCCGATCCTCGACGGTGGGAACGAGCTCAATAGTTGAGGGAGTCATAATCGGCGCCACGCCCGGTGAGCGTGAGACTGACCTGGTTGGGCGCACAGATCGCCACCGCGCCGGCGCGGCTCAGCCAGCCCTGGCGCACGCAGTACTGCCGCGGCCCCGGGTCGGCGGCCACGCGGGCGCGGCCGGGCTCGATCTCGATCACGGTGGTGCCGAGCGGGCCCGTGACCTCGATCATTCGCGGGCTGTCGAGGTCGGCCTCGGCCACCACGCGACCGGCGGCGCGCACGACCGCCGCGTCCGGCGCCCCGCCCTGCCACAGGCTCATCCCGGACCAGACGCAGACCCCTGCCCCGAGCAACACGACGAGGACATCGCCCGGCCGCAGCAAGGCCCGCCAGCCGGCGAGCGCAGCGATCACGAAGCGGCCCCGTTCGCCGGCGCGTCGGCGCCGCCGGCGGCGCGGTCGGCCGCCCGCCGTGCAGCCGAGCGATGGCGGACGATGACCTGCACCTTGTCGCGAAAACGCTCGGCGAGCCATTCGGAGATGTAGACCGAGCGATGCTGGCCGCCGGTGCAGCCGATCGCAACCGTCAGGTAGCTGCGGTTGTCGCGCACATAGGCCGGCAGCCAGTTCGCCAGGAAACGCCGGATGTCCTCGGCCATGCGGCCGACCTCGGGGATCTTCTGCAGGAAGTCGATCACCGGCTGGTCGCTGCCGGTGAGCGGGCGCAGGCGGGCGTCGTAATGCGGATTGGGCAGGCAGCGCACGTCGAAGACGAGGTCCGCGTCCATCGGAATACCGTACTTGAAGCCGAAGGATTCGAACATCAGCGTCAGGCCCTCGCTGGCATCGAGCTCGATGAAGTCCTTTACCCAGGCGCGCAGCGTGTTGGGGTGCAGGTCGCTGGTATCGACGCGATGCCCCAGCTCGGCGATGGTCTCGAGGGCATCGCGCTCGCGGTGGATCGCCTCGGCGAGCGACAGGCCGCCCTCTCCCAGCGGATGGCGGCGGCGGGTCTCGGAAAAGCGCGCGATGAGGGCATCGTCGCGCGCCTCGAGGAAGATGAAGCGCAGATCGCGCACGACCCCGCGCAGCATCGCCACCTGCTGCGGCAGGGCCGCGATGCTGGCGCCGGAACGCATGTCGACCGCCACCGCGACGCGCGTGTAGCCGCTCCCGCGCAGATGCGCCACGAGTTGCGGCAGCAGGGCCGCCGGCAGGTTGTCGACGACGTAGTAGCCGGCGTCCTCCAGCACGTTGAGCGCGATGCTCTTGCCCGAACCGGAGAGCCCGCTGATGAGTACGATCTGCATGATCACGGAGATGGAAGAAGACTGCCGTCACTATAGCCGAGTAGCGGCGGCCGCAAGTCGTGGCCGCCCGCCCCCCGGCGCTGGTCTCCCGTCGGGCGACGGCTAGCGGGAGGCCACCAGGTCACCCCCCTCGCGGCGCGCCACGCCGGCGCGATCGAGTTCGCCGACCAGCCAGTTCGCGAGCGCCTCCGGCGTCATGCCGAGGAATCGCTCGTTTGCCGCACGGTAGAGCGGCGTCTCGGCCAGGTAGCGCGGAAGCTCGTCGAACGCCATGCGTCGCGCATCGAGCAGGGCGAAGGTCACGCAGGCACGGATCGCGTTGCGCGCCATGCGTGCGCCATCGTCCTCGAAGGCGCGCAGGCGCGCGAAGGCGCGCTCGAGCGCGTCGTCGAACTCGGCGAACGCTGCGCCGTGACCGGGGATCACGATGTCGACCGAGAGCCGCCCGATCGCTTCCAGCGCGCGGCGCGCCTCGCCCAGGCCGTCGCCGGTGCCGAGCACGTCGGCGAACAGGATGCCGAAGCCGTCGCGCCACAGGGCATCGCCGGAGATCAGGATGCGACGGTCCGGGTTGTAGTACGCCAGCGCGTCCATGTCGTGCCCCGGCACATCGAGCGCGCGCCATTCGAGGCCGCCGGCAATGAAGGCGTCCCCGGCGCAGAGCGTCGCGTCGAAGGCGAAGCGCTCGCCCGCCTGGGCCGCGGTGCTCAACAGCAGCGCGTCCTCGTCCCAGTTCGCGACCGCGCCGGCCATGCCGGCGGGCACCGTGATGCTGCAGCCGAAGGCGCGCTGCACGGCGGCATTGCCGCCGATGTGATCGGAGTGGGAATGGGTGTTGATCAGCCGCGCCAGGCGCCGGCCTTCGAGCCCGGCACGCAGCAGTGCCACCGTCTGCCCGGCATGGCTGACATAGCCTGCGTCGATCAGCGTCGCCTCGCCGCCATCGATCAGCAAGACGTTGTTGGACGACAGCCAGCCGCGCTCGAAGACGCGCAGGTCGGCGGGCAGCCGCAGGGCCTCGCTCAATCGCTGCCCTCGCCCACATGCTCGGCCACGTTGGCCGGCAAGGGCGCCGGCTCGTCGTGCGGCTTGAGCGCATCGGGCGGCGGCGCGACGGGGATGCCCTCGATCTCTTCCGAGGTGCGCCCGCAGCCGAGACAGACGCCCGAATCCCAGTCGATCATGCACACCCCCACGCACAGTGCGTCGCTCATGCGCTCAACTCCCGCGGACGGGTCGTCTCCCCCAGGCCGAGCAGGTCCCGGCGCTCGGCCACTGCCGCGAGGATGCGCCTGCGCTCGCCGTCGGTGGCGCCGCTCCAGCGCGCGATCTCGTCGATGCTGCGCTGGCAGCCTTCGCACCAGCCGGTGTCCGGGCTCATGCGGCAGATGTTGATGCAGGGGGAAACGATGCTCATCGATGCTTGATTCCTGTGGGGTCGGAAGCGGGCAAGGCGCCGGCACTGCCCGAGTCGCTTCCGGAGCGTGCCATCGGGAGCCGGCGCTTGACTTGCCCCTGCGATTATCCTCTTTGTCCGCGGCGGACGCGATCGGTTCGCGCCCAGGGCGCGCTCATGCCGTCTTCGCCCGCTTGGCCAGCAGCGCGCGGGCCACGCGCGAGCCCGGTTCGCGACCGATGGCGGCGCTGATCCAGGCGGCGGTATCGACCAGCGCGTCGAGCTCGATGCCGGTCTCGATGTCCAGGCCCTGCAGCAGCCACACCACGTCTTCGGTGGCGACATTGCCCGAGGCGCCCGCGGCGTAGGGGCAGCCGCCGAGGCCGCCGACCGAGGCATCGAACACCGACACGCCCATCTGCAGCGAGGCGTAGATGTTGGCCACCGCCATGCCCCAGGTGTCGTGATAGTGGCCGGCGAGTTGCTGCACCGGCACCCGCTTCATCACCGCCTCGAGCATGCGCTGCACGCTGGCGGGGTTGCCGCTGCCGATGGTGTCGCCGAGCGAGATCTCGTAGCAGCCCATCTCGAGCAGGGTGGCCGACACCTCGGCGACCTTGTCCGCGGCGATCGCGCCCTCGTAGGGACAGCCGACCACGCAGGAGACGTAGCCGCGCACCTTCACGCCGGCGGCCTGCGCCGCCTCGGTGACGGGGCGGAAGCGCTCGAGCGACTCGGCGATCGAGCAGTTGATGTTCTTCTGGCTGAACGACTCGGACGCCGCACCGAACACCGCGACCTCTTTCGCCCCGGCCGCCAGCGCGGCCTCGAAACCCTTGAGATTGGGCGTCAGCACCGGGTAGTCGACAGCGGGCGCCGGCGCGGCCAGCACGCGGGCGAGCACCTCGGTGTTGTCGCCCATCTGCGGCACCCACTTGGGCGACACGAAGGAGGTGGCTTCGATCGAGCGCAGCCCGGCCGCGGCGAGGCGGCGGATCAGCTCGACCTTGGTGTCGGCGGAGACGAGCTGCTTCTCGTTCTGCAGTCCGTCGCGCGGACCGACCTCGACCAGGCGGACGCGGGCGGGAAGGGTTTTCGACATCGTGGGTTCTCCTATGGGCCTGTGCCGCCTCAGGCGGTCTTCGACTCGTCGAGGCCGAGATCCTGCTTCATCTGCTCGCGGATGAGGAACTTCTGGATCTTGCCGGTCACCGTCATCGGGAAGGCATCGACGAAGCGGATGTGGCGCGGGATCTTGTAGTGGGCGATCTGCCCCTGGCAGAAGGCGCGCACCTCGTCCTCGGTGAGCGCAGCCTCCTCGCGCGGGATGATCCAGGCGCACAGCTCCTCGCCGTATTTCGGGTCGGGCACGCCGACCACCTGCACATCGACGATCTTCGGATGCGAGTAGAGGAACTCCTCGATCTCGCGCGGATAGATGTTCTCGCCGCCGCGGATCACCATGTCCTTGATGCGGCCGACGATGTTGCAGTAGCCCTCGTCGTCGATGGTGGCCAGGTCGCCGGTGTGCATCCAGCCGCTGGCGTCGATCGCGTCGATCGTCTTCTGCTCTTCACCCCAGTAGCCGATCATCACCGAGTAGCCGCGGGTGCACAGTTCGCCCGATACGCCGCGTGGCACGATCCGGCCCTCGGCATCGACGATCTTCACCTCGCAGTGCGGCTGAATGCGCCCGACCGTCGACACCCGGCGCTCGAGCGGATCGTCGGTGGCACTCTGGAAGCTCACCGGCGAGGTCTCGGTCATGCCGTAGGCGATCGTCACCTGGCGCAGGTTCATGCGCTCGATCACCCGCTTCATCACCTCGATCGGACAGGGGCTGCCGGCCATGATGCCGGTGCGCAGCGTCGACACGTCGAACTCGCCGAAGCGTGGATGGTCGAGCATGGCGATGAACATCGTCGGCACGGCATACACCGCGGTGCATTTCTCCTCGGCCAGGGCGGACAGCACCGCCAGCGGCTCGAAGGCCTCTGCCGGATAGACCATCGTCGCGCCGTGGGTCAGGCAGCCCAGGTTGCCCATCACCATGCCGAAGCAGTGATAGAGCGGCACCGGGATGCACAGGCGGTCGCCCGGCACGAGCTTGATCGCCTCGCCGACGAAGAAGCCGTTGTTGAGGATGTTGTGGTGCGACAGCGTCGCGCCCTTCGGGTGGCCGGTGGTGCCCGAGGTGAACTGGATGTTGATCGGGTCGTCGAACTGCAGCTTCTCGCCCAGTTCGGCGAGCGCGGAGAGTTCGTCCCGGGCGGGGGACTCGAGCAGCTCGTCGAAGCCGAGCATGCCCGGGCTGCGCTCGGTGCCCATCCGGATCACGAATTCGAGCGTGGGCAGCGCGCGGCTGCGCAATCGGCCGGGCTCGCAGTGCGCGAGTTCCGGCGCGAGGTCGCCGAGCATGGCGAGGTAGTCGCTGGACTTGAACGCGGGCGACAGGATCAGCGCCCGGCAGCCGACCTTGTTCAGCGCATACTCCAGCTCGGCGCGGCGGTAGGCGGGGTTGATGTTGACCAGGACCAGGCCGGCCTTGGCCGTGGCGAACTGTGTCAGCGCCCATTCCAGGTTGTTCTGCGACCAGATGCCGATGCGCTCGCCGGGCCGCAGCCCGAGGCGCATCAGCCCGCAGGCCAGCGCGTCGACCTTGTTCCTGAGCCCGGCATAGGTGAGGCGCACGCCCTGGTGGCGAACCACCAGGGCCTCGCGCTCGGCGTGACGGGCACAGGCCTCGTCGAAGAAACGGCCGATGGTCTGGCCGATCAGCGCCTTGTCCGAGGCGCCGTGAACGTAGCTCAGTTGCGTCATGACTGTATTGGTCTCCTCGGTCGGGGGCAGTGCCCTCGCCCGCCCCCGATCCGGTTCAAGTTGCGAGGTCGAACTCGACCAGTTCGGCGCCGTCGCCGACCTGGTCGCCGACACCGAAGCGGAACGCCTTCACCGTGCCTGCGGCCGGCGCGTGGATGGTGTGCTCCATCTTCATCGCCTCGAGAATCAGCAGCGGCGCGCCCTTCTCCACCCGGGTGCCGGCGGCTGCGATGAGCGCAATGACCTTGCCCGGCATCGGCGCCAGCAGGCCGCCCTCGGTGCCGCCGCCTTCGCCGCCGCGATGCAGCGCATCGACCGCGGCGAGTTGCCAGGCGCGGCCCTTGGCGAAGACGTGGCGCCGCCCGGCGGCGGCGATCACGGTGGCGTCCATGCGCGTGCCGTCGAGCTCCACCCGCAACAGGCCGCGCGGATTGAGCTCGCCGCGCGCCTCGACGCTACGCCCGTCGATGCCGAGCCGATAGGCCTGCGGCAGGTAGGCCACCTCGACGGTACGCTCGGCCTCGCCGTGGCGGAACACCAGCGCCCGCTGCGCGGTGGCATTGAGGCGCCAGCCGTCGCGCGCGTGCCAGGGCGAGCGCGGATCGGGATTGCGCCCGGCGGCCTTGCCGGCGCGCTCGGTCTCGCGCAGCAGCTCGGCCAGCGCGGCGATCAGGTACACCTCGTCGGGCACCGTCTCGCCTTCCGGGAACAGATAGGCCTTCTCGCGTTCGATCAGGCCGGTGTCGAGGTCCGCGCCGGCGAAGGCCGGACATGCCGTGAGCCGCGACAGGAACTCGATGTTGTTCGACACGCCGACGACGCGGTAGTCGGCCAGCGCTTGCAGCATGCGTGCCAGCGCCCGATCGCGATCGACGTCCCAGACGATGAGCTTGGCGATCATCGGGTCGTAGTGCGGGCTGATCTCGTCGCCCTCCTCGACGCCGGTATCGACGCGCACATGCAGGTTCTCCGCCGGCGGCGCCAGATGCACGAGCTTGCCGGTCGAGGGCAGGAAGCCCTTGGCCGGGTCTTCGGCGTAGATGCGCGCCTCGAGCGCATGGCCGCGAATCTTCAGCTGCTCCTGCGCCAGCGGCAGCGCTTCGCCGGCGGCGACGCGCAGCTGCCATTCGACCAGGTCGAGGCCGGTGATCATCTCGGTGACCGGGTGCTCGACCTGCAGGCGGGTGTTCATCTCCAGGAAGTAGAAGGTGCCGTCCTGGTTGGCGATGAACTCGACCGTGCCGGCGCCGACGTAGCCGACCGCCTTGGCCGCATCCACCGCCGCCTTGCCCATCGCCGCCCGGCGCTCGGGCGTCATGCCGGGTGCGGGCGCTTCCTCGAGCACCTTCTGGTGGCGGCGCTGCACCGAGCAGTCGCGCTCGAACAGGTACACGCAGTTGCCGTGGGTGTCGGCAAAGACCTGTATCTCGATGTGGCGCGGCCGGGTGAGGTACTTCTCCACCAGCACGTGGTCGTCGCCGAAGCTGGAGATCGCCTCGCGCTTGCAGGAGGCGAGCAGGTCGATGAAGTCCTCCGAGCGCTCGACCAGGCGCATGCCCTTGCCGCCACCGCCTGCCGCCGCCTTGATCAGCACCGGGTAGCCGATGCCGTCGGCCTGCTGGTGCAGGTACGCCGGCTCCTGGTCGTCGCCGTGGTAGCCGGGCGTGAGCGGAACGCCCGCCGCGCCCATGATCTTCTTGGCCTCGGACTTCGAGCCCATGGCGTGGATCGCCGCCACCGGCGGACCGATGAAGACGATGCCGGCCTCATCGCAGGCATGGCAGAAGTCCTCGTTCTCGGACAGGAAGCCGTAGCCGGGGTGGATCGCCTGGGCGCCGGTCTGCTTGGCGGCGGCGATGATCTTCTCGATCACCAGGTAGCTTTCCTTGACCGCCGCCGGGCCGATGAGCACCGCTTCGTCGGCCAGGCGCACATGGCGCGCACCGGCGTCGGCCTCGGAATACACGGCTACCGTCCTGATGCCCATGCGCCGCGCGGTCTTGATCACGCGGCAGGCAATCTCTCCGCGGTTTGCGATCAGTATCTTTTCGAACATTGTTGTCTCCCCTTATTGCTTCGGCACCCAGGCCGCCGGGCGCTTGGACAGGAAGGCGTCGAGTCCCTCCTTCGCCTCCGCCGTGGCCCGCAGGCTGGAGATGCGGCGCGCGGTGTCTTCCACCACGTCGTCCGACACCGGGCGGTTGGCGACCGCGCGGATCAGGTCCTTGGCTGCGGCCTGGGCCTTCGGGCCGCCCTGCAGCAGCGCATCGACGACCTCCCTGACCTTGGCGTCGAGCTCGTCGCCGGCAACCACTTCGTGCGCGAGGCCGAGCTCGAAGGCACGCGCGGCGCCGATGCGTTCGGCCGTCTGGAAGTAGCGGTAGGCCTGGCGCTCGCCGATTGCGCGGATCACGTAGGGGCTGATCGCCGCCGGGATGATGCCGAACTTGACCTCGGAGGTCGCGAAAACCGCGCGATCGGCGGCGATGCAGATGTCGCAGGCCGAGGCCAGGCCCATGCCGCCGCCCAGCGCCGCCCCCTGCACGCGGGCGATGGTGGGCTTGCTCATGCCCGACAGCGTGCGCTGCATGGCGGCCAGGCGACGCGCATCCTCGAGGTTGTCCTCGACGCTGGCCGCGCCGGCGGCCTTCATCCAGTTGAGGTCGGCACCGGCCGAGAAGCTCTTGCCGCGCCCGGCCAGCACCACCACGCGCACGGCGTCGTCGGCGTCGAGCTGGCGGCAGGCCGCGGTAAGGTCGGCGATGAGCTGGGCATTGAAGGCGTTGTGCACGTCGGGGCGGTTCATCCACACCGTGGCGACGCCGTTGTCCCGTTCGATTTCAAGGGTTTCGTACATTGTTCTGTCTCCTCGCGGTGCCGGGTCACATCCGGAACACGCCGAACTTCGTTTGCGGGATCGGGGCGTTGAGCGCCGCCGACAGCGACAGGCCGAGGATGCGCCGCGTCTGCGCGGGATCGACCACGCCGTCGTCCCACATCCGCGCGGTGGCGTAGTAGGGGTGGCCCTGGAGCTCGTACTGGTCGCGGATCGGCGCCTTGAAGGCTTCTTCCTCTTCCTTGCTCCAGCTGCCGCCCTTGGACTCGATGCCGTCGCGGCGCACGGTCGACAGCACGCTCGCCGCCTGCTCGCCGCCCATCACGCTGATGCGCGAGTTGGGCCACATCCACAGGAAGCGCGGGCTGTAGGCGCGACCGCACATGCCGTAGTTGCCGGCGCCGAAGCTGCCGCCGATGAGGGTGGTGATCTTGGGCACCTGCACGGTGGCGACCGCGGTCACCATCTTGGCGCCGTCCTTGGCGATGCCGGCGTTCTCGTACTTGCGCCCGACCATGAAGCCGGTGATGTTCTGCAGGAACAGCAGCGGGATGCCGCGCTGTCCGCACAGCTCGATGAAATGCGCGCCCTTCTGCGCCGACTCGCCGAACAGGATGCCGTTGTTGGCGACGATGCCCACCGGGTAGCCGTAGAGCTGGGCGAAGCCGCACACGAGGGTGGTGCCGTAGCGCGCCTTGAATTCGTCGAAGCGCGAGCCGTCGACCACGCGGGCGATGATCTCGCGCACGTCGAAGGGCTTGCGCGTGTCGGTCGGGATGATGCCGTAGATCTCTTCCGGGTCGTAGGCGGGCTCTTCGCCGCCGCCCAGCGCCAGGCCGACGGGCTTGACGCGGTTGAGGTTGGAGACGATGCGGCGCGCGATGTAGAGCGCGTGGGTGTCGTTCTCCGCCAGGTGGTCGGCCACGCCGGACAGGCGCGTGTGCACGTCGCCGCCGCCGAGGTCCTCGGCCGTGACCTCTTCGCCGGTGGCCGCCTTCACCAGCGGCGGGCCGCCGAGGAAGATCGTGCCCTGGTTCTTGACGATGACCGTCTCGTCCGACATCGCCGGCACATAGGCGCCGCCCGCGGTGCACGAGCCCATCACCACCGCGATCTGCGGGATGCCCTTGGCCGACATGTTGGCCTGGTTGAAGAAGATGCGGCCGAAGTGGTCGCGGTCCGGGAAGACCTCGTCCTGCTTGGGCAGGAAGGCGCCACCGGAATCGACCAGGTAGACGCAGGGCAGGTTGTTCTGCTCGGCGATCTCCTGCGCGCGCAGGTGCTTCTTGACCGTCATCGGGTAATAGGTGCCGCCCTTCACCGTGGCGTCGTTGGCGACGATCATGCATTCGACGCCCTGCACGCGGCCGATGCCGGTGATCACGCCGGCACTCGGGGCGTCGTTGTCGTACATGCCGAAGGCCGCGAGCTGGCCGACCTCCAGAAATGGCGTGCCGGGGTCGAGCAGGTGGTTGACGCGGTCGCGCGGCAGCAGCTTGCCGCGGCCGGTGTGCTTGGACCGCGCCGCCTCACCGCCGCCGAGGCCCACTTCGGCGGCCTTCGCGCGCAGATCGTCCACCAGGCCACGCAGCGCTGCGGCGTTGGCCTGGAACTCCTCGCTGCGCGGATTGATTGCGGATTTGATGGTGCTCATGTCTCCTCGTCCTTCTTCGGGTTCTTGATCGTATCGGCCGCTCGCAGCGTGCAAGCGGAAAGAGTCCTGCGGGCGCGGCGGGGAGGAGAGGGAGGCAGGGTCCCCACCGCTCGTTGCCCGCAGGATTGGAAACAGCTGGCTGGTTCGGCCCGGCCGGCTCAGCCCGCCAGCGCGCGCCCGATCACCAGCTTCTGGATGTCGCTGGCGCCTTCGTAGATCTGGCACACGCGAACGTCGCGGTAGATTCGCTCGACCGGGAAGTCGCTGACGTAGCCGTAGCCACCATGGACCTGGATGGCGTCCGAGCACACGCGCTCGGCCATCTCGGAGGCGAACAGCTTGGCCATCGAGGCCTCCTTCAGGCAGGGCCGCCCGGCGTCCTTCAGGCTCGCTGCATGCCACACCAGCTGGCGCGCGGCCTCGAGCTGGGTGGCCATGTCGGCAAGGCGGAAGTTCACCGCCTGGTGCTCGAAGATCGGCTTGCCGAAGGTTTCGCGCTCCTGCGCATACTTCACCGCCGCGTCGAGCGCGGCGCGCGCCATGCCGAGACACTGCGAGGCGATGCCGATGCGGCCGGCCTCGAGGTTGGAGAGCGCGATCCTGTAGCCCTCGCCCTCGGCGCCGAGCAGGGCATCCGCCGGTACGCGGCAGTTCTCGAACAGGATCTGCGCGGTGTCGGAGGCCTTCTGACCCATCTTTTCCTCGATGCGGCCGACGACGTAGCCCGGCGCATCGGCGGGCACGAGGAAGCAGGAAATGCCCTTCTTGCCCGCGGCCTTGTCGGTGACGGCGAAGACGATGGCGACGTCGGCATGCTTGCCGGTGGTGATGAACTGCTTGACGCCGTTGAGCACCCAGCCGTCGCCGTCGCGGCTGGCGGTGGTGCGGATCGCCGCGGCATCCGAACCCACGTGAGGCTCGGTGAGGCAGAAGCAGCCGAGCTTCTCGCCGCGCGCCAGCGGCTTGAGCCATTGCTCCTTCTGCGCGTCGCTGCCATAGCGATTGGGGATGCCGCAGGCGAGCGAGTTCTGCACGCTGACGATGGTCGAGGTCGCGCCGTCACCGGCGGCGATCTCTTCGATCGCCAGCACCAGGCTCATGTAATCCATGCCGGCACCGCCCCACTGCTCCGGCACCACCATGCCCAGGGCGCCGAGTTCGGCGAGTTCCTTCAGCGCGTCGCGCGGGAAGGTGTGATTGCGGTCCCATTCGGCGGCGAAGGGGGCGAGGCGTTCCTGCGCGAAGGCGCGCATGGAGTCGCGGATGAGTTCCTGCTCAGCAGTCAGAATCATGGTCTTTCCCTGGCGGGACGCTTGCTGCCATCCCGGTTGAGTCGTTTTGAAGACGGATCGGCAAGGCGTTCAGCCGGCCGTGTCGGGGGCTCGTGGAGCCGACGAGGACTGTCCGAGCCCGCAGGGCGAGTTCCGCAGGAGGC